>NZ_JBHMFR020000010.1:0-61660 GCF_042436615.2 Streptococcus bovismuti
TCTACTTGCATGTATTAGGCACGCCGCCAGCGTTCGTCCTGAGCCAGGATCAAACTCTCATTAAAAGTTTGAGTTCTCACTCATTTCTGTCACTGACAGATTTATTGTTTTTTCATTGTTCAGTACTACAACAATTGTTGTAGTGCCCTGCACATTGGTTCGTCTTGTTCAGTTTTCAAAGGTCTTTATCACTCACTTCTCTCAAGTGACAACTATATTAGTATATCACAGTCGCTTTCGCTTGTCAACACTTTTTTGAAACTTTTTTAAAACTTTTTTCATCAAGTGTTTCATCTGCAACATACCATAGTCCGTACGGGATTCGAACCCGTGTTACCGCCGTGAAAAGGCGGTGTCTTAACCCCTTGACCAACGGACCTGAGTTGTTATTTTCAACTCTTACTATTATACCCACTTTTTAAACTTTGTCAACTACTTTTTTTATCTTTTTTCAAGTTGAGTAAAAAGAGCCAGAATTTTACTGACTCTTCTATTGATTATTAAACTTAGAAGCACGTTCTTCTCCCCACCAATACGGGATTAGTTCTGCGACTTTAGCTTTTTTTCTTATATTATAGTCCATCATGAATTCTGCATCTTTATTTTCAGCGTTCAACTCTAAGATGAATTCTCTGCAAGCGCCACAAGGCATACCCGAACTTCCACCATAAGGTGGTTTGTCTCGAAAGGCTAAGACTTTTTTAACCTTAGTTTGTCCTGAAAATTGGTACATATTGAAGAGTGCTGCCCGCTCTGCGCAGAGATGGAACACACCACAGGTCCCCTCCATACAGAATCCTGTAAATATTTGTCCATCTTCTGCTTCTACTGCAGCTACAACATGATTGGCATAAACAAAGTCTGATACTTCATGTGGATTGTATAGTTTCTGTGCTTCTTCATACATCTTTTCCCAGATGTCCATTGTTGCATCCTTCTTATTTAGAGATTTCTTTTAGCATATTTTCGATATGCTGAATTGATTTTTCACGTCCAAGCAAGAAAATCGTATCTGGCAATTCTGGTCCGTGCATTTCACCTGAAACTGCGATACGAATAGGCATGAAAAGATTTTTTCCTTTAATACCTGTTTCTTTTTGGACTGCTTTGATTTGTGGGAAAATATTTTCTGTTACAAATTCATCATCTGACATTGCTTCGAGTTTTGCTTTAAAGGCTTCAAGAACTGTTGGAACTGTGTCTCCCGCCATAACTTCACGCTCTGCTTCTGTCAATTCTGGGAAATCCGAGAAGAAAAGATCTGTCAATGGAATAATTTCATCTACTGATTTCATTTGTGGTTTATAGAGCTCAACTAGTTTTTCAGCCTTGTCAGTTAAACGGTCCGCTTCCTCTAAGAATGGTTTTGCCATCTCAAAGATAGTTTCTAGGTCTGCATTCTTGATATAATCATTGCTCATCCAGTCGAGTTTCTTCTGGTCGAAGGCTGCTGGAGACTTGCTGAGGCGATTTTCATCGAAAAGTTTAATGAGTTCTTCACGAGAGAAGATTTCATCTTCGCCACCTGGGTTCCAACCAAGAAGAGCAATAAAGTTAAAGACTGCTTCTGGTAAATAACCTTTTTTACGGTAGTCTTCGATAAACTGAAGAGTATTAGTATCACGTTTAGATAACTTCTTACCAGTTTCAGAATTGATAATCAAGGTCATGTGACCGAACTCTGGAGCTTCCCAACCAAGGGCTTCATAAACCATAAGCTGTTTTGGTGTATTAGCAATGTGGTCATCTCCACGGATTACATGAGAGATTTGCATATCGTGGTCATCGATAACAACGGCAAAGTTGTAAGTTGGGTAGCCATCTTTCTTTTGGATAACCCAGTCACCCCCGATATTGCCACCTTCAAATTCGATATCGCCTTTAACCATATCATGCCACTTGTAGATACCTGACTCATTGACAGCCAAGCGAACCGTTGGGATGATTCCTGCTGCTTCACGTTCTGCGATGTAAGCTGCTTTTTCCTCTTCACTCATACCGAGGTATTCGTTGATATAACGAGGTGTTTCACCAGCTGCTTCTTGGCGTTCGCGTTCAGCTGCCAGCTCTTCTTCTGTAACGTAAGATTTGTAGGCTTTTCCTTCAGATAATAGTTGGTCAATGTATTTTTGATACAAGTCCAAACGCTCAGACTGGCGGTAGTTTTCATGTGTTTCTGGGCTTTCATCCCAATCCATGCCTAACCAACGAAGGTTTTCAAGCTGTGAACGTTCCCCATCCTCGACATGACGTTTTCGGTCAGTATCTTCAATACGAATGATAAAAGTTCCACCATGATGGCGTGCATACAAGTAGTTAAACAGTGCTGTACGGGCATTCCCGATGTGTAGTAGTCCTGTTGGACTTGGTGCGTAACGTACGCGGATATCTTTTGACATAGTTTCTCCTATAAAGTCTCTAGGCGTCTGCCTTTTTGCTCTCTATATTATATCACAAGTCTTGGCTGAGTCCAATTTCTATGGATAAAGAGAGTAAAAAGAGTGGACAAACCACTCTTTTCTTCTATTATAGACGTGCGTTAAGTTCTTTGCTCAATTCTTCAAATCCTGGTTTTCCAAGAAGGGCAAACATGTTACGTTTATAAGCTTCAACACCTGGTTGGTCAAATGGGTTGATGGCATTCAAGTAACCTGAAAGGGCAATTGCCAATTCGAAGAAGTAGATAGTGTAACCAAGAGTGAAGGCATCTTGCTCAGGAAGAGTCACGTACATGTTTGGCACATCACCATCTGTGTGGGCAAGAAGAACACCGTCAGTCGCTTTTTTGTTTACAAAGTCAACGTCTTTTCCTTGAAGATAACCAAGTCCGTCAAGGTCTTCTTCCAAAGTAGGGATAATCACGTTTTTACGAGGTTTGTCAACACGAACAACTGTTTCAAACATGATACGAGTTCCTTCTTGGATAAATTGACCCAATGAGTGCAAGTCAGTTGAGAAGTTGGCTGAAGTTGGGTAGATACCTTTTTGGTCTTTTCCTTCTGATTCACCAGCCAATTGTTTCCACCATTCTGAGAAGTATTGAAGTGATGGCTCGTAGTTTACCAAGATTTCAGTTGCATAACCTTTACGGTAAAGGATGTTACGAACTGCTGCGTATTGGTAAGCTTCATTTTCAGAGATTTTGTCTGAAGTGTAGTCTTTGCGTGCTGCGTTAGCACCTTCCATAAGAGCTTTGATGTCAGCTCCTGATGCTGCGATTGGAAGCAAACCAACGGCTGTCAATACTGAGAAGCGTCCACCGATATCATCTGGAACAACAAATGTTTCCCAACCGTTAGCGTCTGCTTCAACCTTAACAGCACCTTTTTGGCGGTCAGTTGTTGCATAGATACGTTTGTTTGCTTCTTCTTGACCGTATTTCTTAACCAAGAGTTCTTTGAAAACACGGAAAGCAATCGCTGGTTCAGTTGTTGTACCTGATTTAGAAATCACGTTTACTGAGAAGTCTTTATCAGCTACGTACTCTACCAAGTCAGCAAGGTAAGTAGATGAGATTGAGTTTCCTGCGTAAAGGATTTGTGGAGCCTTGCGTTCTTCTTTTGTTTGCAAGTTAGCAAAATGGTGGTTCAAGAAGTCGATTGCTGCTTTCGCACCAAGGTAAGATCCACCGATACCGATCACAACCAAAACATCGCTGTCTGATTTGATTTGCTCAGCAGCTTTCAAGATGCGGTCAAATTCTTCGCGGTCGTAGTTTTCAGGAAGGTCCAACCATCCCAAGAAGTCGCTACCAGCACCAGTTCCTTTACGAATCAATTCATCTGCTGCTGTTACTTGTGATTGCATGTATTCCACTTCATGTGGTGCAACAAATTTGTCTAAAACTTTTGAATAATCAAATTTAATATGTGACATGTTATTCCTCCAATATTTCTTCTTTTCTATCATAACGCTTACCTTCGTTTTTTTCAAGTTTTTTTGTCGAATTTCTCCAATTTTTATCAGAATTCAAACGTTTGCGTAAAAATGCCGCATTCCAAAAATTTTGAAAAAATAAAAGAAAGAACGACCAGATGCCCCAGTCGTTACAGTTCATTCAATAAATACTCAAATAGTTCTAAATTGCCATCTTCTTCATTAACCAGAAACTCTGGATGCCACTGCAAACCGATAATGCGGTGCTCATCGATAGACTCAATCGCTTCGATGGTCTGGTCTCTTGGATCAATAGCAGTTACACGGAAGTTGGGTGCCAAATCTTTAATACTTTGACGATGGACGGAGTTGACCTGACTTTCTTTTCCAAATAGCTTAGCCACCACGCTTCCTTCTACTGTCTCAATAGAGTGAGATGTTCCGAAAGGCAGTCCTTGCCAGTGACCTTCGATTTCTTGATTGAGGGTTCCGCCAAAGGCAACATTGACAAGTTGAACACCACGGCAGATTGCCATAATTGGTTTATTCTGACGGAGCGCTTCTTTCAAAAGCGCCAATTCAAATTCATCACGCACTAGATTGTAATCGTCGCTCTCGATGGTCTTTTTCTCTCCGTAAAATTGAGGATGGACATTTTGCCCACCTGTCAAGATGAGCTTGTCAATCATTTCTACATAATCGCGCACGACTGACTCGTCACCAACAGGAATGACTAAAGGGAGACCGCCGACTTGACGAATGCTCTCTGCGAATCTACAAGATACAGATGAATGAATGTTTTTTCCTTCCGCGTCTACGGGACATAGATTTGCAGCAACTCCTACAACCGTTCTAGGCATGATGTCTCTCCTTTCGAATATTAACGATAGTCCTATCATATCACTCAAAATGACTTTCGTCTAATATGTTTTTTTAAAGGCCGTGATAAATATTTTTTATGGACAAGAAAAAGCTGCCCACATAGGACAACTTCTTTCTTATTCAAAAACAAATTGATTGTGATAGAGTTCTGAATAGAAGCCACCTAGTTTCAAAAGTTCATGGTGATTACCGCGTTCAATGACTTCTCCATCTTTAAGGACAATAATCTGATCTGCATTGAGGATAGTCTTCAAACGGTGGGCAATGACGAAACTGGTTCTGCCTGCTACAACCGCCTCCATGGCATGCTGAATCTTGCTTTCTGTCACCGTATCTACGTTTGAAGTGGCTTCATCGAGAATGAGAACTTCTGGATCTGTCATCAGGGTTCGAGCGATAGAAATCAATTGTTTCTGTCCTGTTGAGAAGATGCTCTGGTCATCATCTATAAGGGTATCGTATTTGTCAGGTAAGCTTTCGATGTAGTCGTGAATGTGGGTTGCCTTGGCTGCTGCCTCAACCATTTCTTGACTAGCATCTGGCACACCAAAACGGATATTGTCTCGAATCGTTCCGCTAAACAAGACCGAATCCTGCAAGACAATTCCCACCTTGCTTCTGAGACTATCCAAATCATAGTCACGAATGTCTTTGCCATCAAAATAAATACCACCAGCATCAACATCATAAAAGCGATTGATGAGGTTCATAATAGTCGTTTTCCCTGACCCTGTCGGCCCAACAACCGCTGTCATCTGGCCTTTCGGAGCGGAAATGCTGACATCTTTCAAAATAGGTTTATCAGGCAAGTATGAAAAATCAATATGACTAATTTCAACACCTTCTTGTAACTTAGTGAAGATTGGAGCCTTTTCAGGTCGAATTTCTTCCTCTGCATCAAACATTTCCTGAATCCGTTCAGCACCTGTAAAGGCTAACTGAAGACTTCCCCAACTAGCTGCAACTTGGATAATAGGCTGGTAGTATTGCTGTGAAAATTGGGCAAACATAACAATCAAACCTAGGGCTGTACTTGTTTCAATAGTCTTGTCATTTAATAAAACAGCTGAACCCGCAAAGATGACGATGGCTGTATTAACCAGACTCATCCCATTCATGACAGGGAACAAAATTCCTGAGAACATTCTTCCTTTAAATGTTGCCTTGCGCACGCGCTCATTTTGTTCAAGAAATCCTGCCATCATATCCTCTTGAATCCCTTGCACAATCACAGCTTTTTGACCTGAGATACTCTCATCCATATAGGCGTTGAGCTTCCCTACCTCTTTCTGCTGGAGGTTGGTGTATTTGCGTGCCATTTTTACAATAAAAATCAGCATAAGGAAGGCCACTGGTGTGCTAGCGATAGTGATGAGCCCCAGCGTCACATTTCTCGAAAACATGACAAGAATCAGGCCAATGTATAAAACAATATTGCTCATGACCTGAATCAAGCTTTCGTTAAAAGCTTGGAGAATATTATCCAAATCACTGGTAAAACGAGACAGGATATCGCCATCTTGTCGGCGGTCAAAGAAAGAAACCGTCAAGCGAGCAAGCTTACCGAAGAGGCCTTTGCGCATCTCGTTGGTCGACTCTGCAATCACGCGCGTCATGAGGCACATGTATATCATACTAGAGATAAATAGAACCAAAACCAGCAGGCCAAGATTGACCATGATTCCTGATAGACTTTGCCAAACAAGTTCTGGATTGCCATCTTGATAAGCTTGAACTAAATTAGCTAGCTGCGTTACTGCTTGTCCAGAAAATACCGGAAAGAGAGCTTGGGCAAGAGTCGCCAGAACAATCATCAGGATAACAACTACAAATGATAGCTTATAGATTTTAAAATAATTCCAAAAAAATTGAACTGTCTTCATTTTACTCCTCCTTTCCTTTCTGTGTTTCGTAGATTTCACGGTAAACAGCATTGTTGGCAACCAAGTCTGCATGCGTGCCTTGACCAATCAATCGTCCTTGATCTAGAACCAAAATCTTGTCTGCATGAACTACCGAGCTAATCTTTTGAGCGATGATAATAGTTGTTGTTCCCTTCAAGTCCTTATTCAAGGCTTCCTGAACCAAACGCTCTGACTTGGCATCCAAGGCTGAGGTCGAATCGTCAAAAATCAGAATACGCGGATTGCTGACAATTCCACGCGCAATCGACATCCTTTGCTTTTGCCCACCTGAGAAGTTGGTTCCCCGTTCCTCAACTGGACTTTCAAAGGTTTTCTCCATACGATGAATGAATTCAGTGGCTTGGGCAATATTGGCTGCACGCTCCATTTCAAATAGAGTAGCATCTCCCTTACCCTGTCTCAAGTTATCTGCAATCGTTCCACTAAAGAGAATGGCACGTTGAAGAACGATAGAAACAGTTTTACGCAAGGTTCCTTCACTCACTTCTCGAATATCCTTGCCTCCAATTTTGATGGCCCCTTCCTGCGGATCAAAGAGACGTGGAATCAATTGAGCCAAGGTTGATTTTCCTGCACCAGTCGCTCCAACTACACCAACCATTTGACCAGGTTCGATAGTAAAGGTCACATCTTTCAGAATCGGTTCCTTATCCATTGGATAGGTAAAGGTCACATTTTCAAAGCTAAGACTGCCGACCAACTCTTCATCTGGTACATCCTTGAAGGTCATGGCTGGCTCTGCGTCAAGAATTTCTCGAATACGACGCATAGAAATCATAGCACGACTGACAGAATTTCCCAAAAATCCAACCATAACAATGGTAAAGATAATCTGGCTTAGGTAATTAACAAAGGAAGCAATGGAACCAACAACTGACGGATCCGATTGAACCATCCCTGCAACTAGCCAAATAGAGAGGAAAACCGCTCCATAACCGACCAACATCATGACAGGTTCCACTACTGAAAAGGCATATCCGATGTAAAGGTTTTGACCGAGAAGCTCGTCTGAAACCTCCGTAAACTTAGCAAACTGCTCTTTTTCTTGGACAAAGGACTTGACCACACGAACACCGCGTAGATTTTCCTTGGCAATGGCATTGATGCGCTCAAGAAGAGTTTGAAACTTGGCAAAACGAGGTCCCATCATTCCCATCATGACAGCAGTCAAGCCAAAAATCAAGACTACCATGAGAACAATCACCCACCACAGAGAAGGTAAAGTTTGAACCGCCAGGATAAACGAACCGATGAACAAGAGGGGAAGTCTGAAAAGAATTTGGAAGGTCATCATGACGACGTTCTGAATCTGGTTGATATCATTTGTCATGCGAACGACTAGATTTCCCGCATTAAATTGTTCAATATTGGCATAAGAAAAGGTTTGGATTTTACGGAAGGCATCCTCCCGAAGGTCAGATGAAACTCCTTGGGCAATATAGGCTGCGAGGACAACATTGAGCCCACCAGCAACCAGACCAACCACGGCCACACCAATCAACCAAGCCCCGATACTATAAATAGCTTCATATTTTCCAGCAAGGAGGGCGTCTAACACTTCCTGCAGATAACGCGGTTGCAGAAGTGAACTAGCAACCATCAAGCCTGTCATCAGGAGCGAAGCTAAGGCCTGCCACTTGTAGGTTTTTATTTTCTGAATCAGCATACTTTCTCCTTAAAAAATAGACAAAAGGGAGCGACAATGCGTCAGCTCCTTCTCATTCTGTTTGTGTGATGTTATTCTAGCAAAAAAGTGGGAACTTGTCAAAGAAGTCTCCTTGATACAGCTAGAATGACTAGTAATTTTCTCTTTATAGTTTCTGTTTTAACTCGACCAAGACATTCATAGCTTGCATAGGTGTCATATTGTAAACATCCAGTTTAGACAATTCTGCTAGGATAGGATGCTCTTCTGCCGTATCAAAGAGTGAAATCTGTTCAGTGACATCACTTGTTTGCCTCATGGGAGCAGGACTTTCTGTTCCTTGACTCTCTAGCTGAGTCAAAATCTTATCCGCCCTTGCTAAAAGATCTGCTGGCAAACCAGCAATCTTGGCAACATGGATACCGTAGGATTTATCAGCTGGACCTGGCTCAATCTTATGAAGGAAGGTAACCTGCCCATCCTTCTCCAAAGTTGCCACATGGACATTGACCAAGTGTTGTAAACTAGACTCCAGACTAGTCAACTCATGGTAGTGGGTCGCAAAGAGGGTCTTGGCTCCGATGTGCTCATGGATGTATTCGATGATGGACTGAGCAAGAGCCATTCCGTCATAAGTTGCAGTTCCACGACCTAACTCATCAAAGAGAATGAGAGAGTTCTTGGTCGCATGCGAAATGGCATTGTTGGCCTCCATCATCTCCACCATAAAGGTTGACTGACCCGAAACCAAGTCATCTGCTGCTCCGATACGGGTAAAGATAGCATCAAAAATCGGTAAATAGGCGCTTTCTGCTGGTACATAAGACCCCAGCTGGGCCATAACCGCCGTCATGGCTAATTGACGCATGTAGGTAGACTTCCCGCTCATGTTTGGCCCTGTAATCAGCTGAATACTAGTATCTTCTGCCATCTGAATCGTATTTGGAATATAGGTTTGAGCCCCCATCACCTTTTCAACGACAGCATGGCGACCTTTCTGAATATCAATTTGTGAATCCTCTCCAAACTCAGGTCGAATCAAATGCTGGGTTTCAGCCACAACTGCTAGACTCTGTAAGACATCAACTGTCGCAATTCCTTGGGCTAGAGCCTGCAAACGCTGGATGTACTTGCTGACCTCTTCACGAATACGCATAAAGATTTCGTACTCTAGGTTAGCTGACTTTTCACGCGCCTCCAGCATATCTCCCTCGATACGGGCTAATTCTTCGGTTCCAAAGCGTTCTGAGTTTTTCAGCGTTGCCTTGCGGAAAAAATGGGCTGGCACATTTTCCAGTTGAGAATTGGTCACATGGAAATAGTAGCCATCCTTCTTATTGTAGTCAATCTTGAGCGTACTGATACCAGAGTTTTCTCGCTCCTTAGCCTCAATTTCCGCAATCCAGCTCGTACCTTCTCTGAGAACTCGACGGTACTTGTCTAAGGTCTCATCAAATCCAGTCCGGATAATTCCCCCATCTGTAATCACATGAGAAGCTTCAGGAGCAATCGCTGCACTAATCAAGCTCTCCAACTCTGGAATGGCATCTAGTTGTGCGATCAGATAGGCTAGAGCAGGTTGCTCCATCCCCTCTAAAATCGCACGAATCCTTGGCACACTAGACAGAGTGGCCGCCAACTGCAAGAGATCCTTGGGATTGGTTTTGCCAAAAGAAACACGACTAGCCAAGCGTTCGATATCATAAACACCCTTGAGACTGTCTGTCAAATCACTGCGCTCAAAGAAATGGTCGAGAAAGACCTGCACCACTTCTTGACGTTGGATAATTCGTTCCTTATCAATCAAAGGACGATGAATCCAAGAACGCAAGAGTCGCATCCCCATAGCCGTCTTTGTTTCATCCAAAAGCCAGAAAAGACTGCCTTGCTTCTTGCCTGAACGAGCATTCTCAACCAAATCCAGACTAGCCTTGGTCGCATAATCCATCTGCAAGAAATCCTTGATTTCATATCGGACAACAGGTTTGAGGTGGTTCAATTCCCTCATCTGGGTCCGATGAACATACTGGAGCAGCTTACTAGATGCCGCTTGCTCCACTGTTGCTAATCGTGAATCCAATAAATGAAGATCCTCAAATCCTTCTTTCTCATAGGAAAGCACCAGATTCATCTGGCGACTAAGGATTTGTTCTTCTTCCTCAGACAAATCATAACCCAGCACCACTTCTCGCGCCTTGAGATTGCGGATTTCCCCACAAACCAGCGTGAAATCCAATAGACCTGTCACATAAAAATCACCTGTCACCAGGTCCATATAAGCTAGACCAAACTGATTGCCATCACGATCTATGGCAACCAAAAAATTATTCTGACTATCCGGCTTACTGCTATCGACCACTGTCCCTGGCGTAATGACCTGAACAACCTCTCGTTTCACAACCCCAACTGCTTGTTTAGGATCTTCCATCTGCTCTGCGATAGCCACCTTATAGCCCTGCTCAATCAAGACATCGATGTACTGTTGGGCAGAATGATAGGGAACACCCGCCATAGGAATCGGATTGTCAGCATTCTTGTTGCGACTCGTTAAGGAAATTTCCAGAATCTGCGCAGCATTGACCGCATCCTCATAAAATAATTCATAAAAATCACCCATCCGAAAGAGCAAAAAAGCATCTGGATATTGCTTTTTAATATCCACATACTGTTGCATGCCGGGTGATAGCTTTTCTGTCGCCATTTTCCGTCTCTCCTTGTCAAAAATAAGTCTTGAGAGCAACTCCCAAGACCTTACTTATCTTTCATCAAATCTAGCAAACGATCTTCCATGAGTTTGGCAACGTGCTGGTCTCGACAAATAACCAATAAGGTATTGGCACCAGCAACTGTTCCTAAAATCCATTCATCCTTGTTTGCATCTACAATATTTGCCAAAACAGAGGCTTCTCCCAATTTGGTATGAAGCACCAAGGTAAACTCTGCTCTTGCAACACCTTCTAAATGATGAGACAAAAATTCCACCAAATCAATCTTTTCTGTCTCATTTGCTAGTACATAATACACCATATCATTTTTCTTGACCTTGGTCAAGCCGATTTCGCGCAAATCACGAGACAAGGTTGTCTGCGTCACAAAGACATTGTGCGCCTCCAAGCGATCTTGAATTTCTTTTTGTGTACTTAATTTCTCCTCAGTAATCATTTTTTTTATTAACTGATGACGATCTCTTTTTCTCATAAAATCCTCTTATATGCATATTTATAACTAATTTTATAACTATATTATACCAAAAAAACAGGAGATTTCAAAAATTTTTTCTTCTTTCTTTAAAATTATGATAAAATAGTAGAAAAGTCCAAAAAGGAGCTCTTAATGAATACAAAAGAATTGATTGCTAGCGAGTTGGCTAGCGTCATTGATAGCCTGGACCAAGAGGCTATTTTAAATTTACTGGAAACCCCTAAAAACTCAGAAATGGGAGACATCGCCTTCCCTGCTTTTTCTCTTGCCAAAGTCGAACGTAAAGCACCTCAAATGATTGCGGCTGAACTGGCTGAAAAAATTAACAGCCAAGCCTTTGAAAAAGTTGTAGCAACTGGTCCTTACGTTAACTTTTTCCTTGATAAATCTGCTATTTCTGCTCAAGTATTGCAAGCAGTTATCACTGAAAAAGAACACTATGCTGACCAACATATTGGCAAACAAGAAAATGTTGTTATCGACATGTCTAGTCCCAATATCGCTAAACCATTCTCTATCGGTCACCTGCGCTCAACTGTTATCGGAGATAGCTTATCACATATTTTCCAAAAAATCGGTTATCAAACGGTCAAGGTCAACCATTTAGGAGACTGGGGTAAACAGTTTGGGATGTTGATTGTTGCCTACAAAAAATGGGGAGACGAAGAAGCTGTAAAAGCTCATCCAATCGATGAACTTCTTAAACTCTATGTCCGCATCAACGCTGAGGCTGAAAATGACCCTAGCTTGGATGAAGAAGCACGCGAATGGTTCCGTAAACTTGAAAATGGCGACGAGGAAGCTCTCGCTCTTTGGCAATGGTTCCGTGATGAAAGTTTAGTGGAATTTAACCGCCTTTACAATGAATTACAAGTCGAATTTGACAGCTACAATGGAGAAGCCTTCTACAACGATAAGATGGATGCAGTTGTAGACATTCTTTCTGAAAAAGGCCTCCTTGTTGAATCAGAAGGTGCCCAAGTTGTGAATCTTGAGAAATATGGAATTGAACATCCAGCCCTTATCAAGAAATCTGATGGTGCAACTCTCTATATCACACGTGACTTGGCTGCAGCCCTTTACCGTAAAAATGAATACCAATTTGCCAAATCTATCTACGTCGTTGGTCAAGAGCAATCTGCCCACTTTAAACAGCTCAAAGCTGTCTTGAAAGAGATGGGCTACGACTGGAGTGACGACATTACTCACGTTCCTTTTGGTTTGGTTACAAAAGAAGGCAAGAAACTCTCTACTCGTAAAGGGAATGTCATCTTGCTAGAGCCTACTGTTGCTGAGGCTGTTAGTCGTGCCAAAGCCCAAATTGAAGCAAAAAATCCTGAACTTGAAAATAAAGATCAGGTAGCCCATGCTGTTGGGGTTGGAGCCATTAAATTCTATGACCTCAAAACCGACCGTACAAATGGATACGACTTCGACCTAGAAGCTATGGTATCCTTCGAGGGTGAAACTGGACCTTACGTTCAATATGCCTATGCTCGTATTCAATCTATCTTACGCAAAGCAGACTTTAAACCAGAAACTGCTGGCAACTATAGCTTGAATGATGCAGAAAGCTGGGAAATCATCAAACTCATCCAAGACTTCCCACGTATTATCAACCGTGCGGCGGATAACTTTGAACCTTCTATCATTGCAAAATTTGCAATTAGCCTGGCTCAAGCCTTCAACAAATATTATGCACATACACGTATCTTGGATGAAAGTCCAGAACGCGACAGCCGTCTAGCACTCAGCTACGCAACCGCAGTCGTTCTCAAAGAAGCCCTTCGCTTGCTTGGAGTAGAAGCGCCAGAGAAGATGTAAATCGTTACAAGAGACTGGAACTAAAGTTCCTAGTCTCTTGACGGCAATCGCTATATGGCGAATTGCCTAAACGCTTCACTAATTCACCCAACCAAATAATATCGATTTGGTTGGGGTCATGTCGTAATCTTTTAATCACTTTATTGTAAAGCAATCTAAGTAACTAACGCCAAATCCTATCAGAGATTTGGCTAGGCGCTTCACTAGTTTTAGGACATAAATATGATCGATTTATGTCCTAAAATGTCGTAATCTTAAAGTTATTGGAACTAAAGTTCCTAATTGTTAGACGCTAGCCGCTTATATGCGGACTAGCTAACTGCTTCACTAGTATTGTAATAGAAATAATATTGATTTCTATTACAATACGTCGTAACTATGTGGCGCATTGCCTAAACGATTTACTAATTCACCAAACCAAATAATATCGATTTGGTTTAGAGACTTATCAAGTTTTACTGACTTGTTCTGCTATTTTAGATCTACTAAATCGATTTATTCACTACTACTTCTTTATCATACAGGGAGATTTCCTATGAGCCAATATGCTTATATCCTCGTTGTGATTAGCTTGGTATTCCTTTTTCTTCTCAATAAGTACGAGAAAGAACGGCTTCAAAAACTCTACCAAGAACAACTTTTGAAGGATGAAACATTTAGGTCTGACATCAAAGAAAAAATTCACACGACTAAAAATATCAATGATGTCATTGCTTACATCAATAAAACTTATCATCTGGGAATGTTATTATCAAAAGACATTACAGATCAATTGAAATAAACCTAACTATTCTTTAAGGAATATCAAAACCGAGACTGAGAGTTTAACACTTAGCCTCGGTTTTTGTATATTTTTCAAGTCACAAAGCAACCACTCCCCAGCAATGCAAGTGCAAAATCCTATAGAATATGATAGAATAATGGAAAGGACTCTATTAAGGAGGAAAACATGGAAAAACAAACCATCGCCGTCTTGGGGCCTGGTTCTTGGGGAACTGCCCTTTCACAAGTCTTAAATGACAATGGACACGAGGTACGTATTTGGGGAAACATTCCCGAGCAAATCAATGAAATTAATACCTATCATACTAACAAACACTATTTTAAAGATGTCGTTCTAGATGAAAATATCATTGCCTACACTGACTTAGCAGAGGCATTGAGAGATGTCGATGCGATTTTGTTTGTTGTCCCAACAAAAGTGACACGACTTGTTGCTCAACAAGTTGCAAAAACCTTAGACCATAAGGCTATCATCATGCACGCATCAAAGGGATTAGAGCCTGATAGCCATAAACGATTATCAACCATCCTTGAAGAAGAAATTCCTGAACACCTCCGTAGTGATATCGTCGTTGTTTCAGGTCCTAGTCATGCAGAAGAGACCATTGTGCGTGACCTAACTTTAATCACTGCTGCTTCTAAAGATTTACAAACAGCTCAATACGTTCAGGAGCTCTTTAGCAATCACTACTTCCGACTTTATACCAATACGGATGTTATCGGGGTCGAAACCGCTGGTGCTCTCAAAAATATTATTGCTGTCGGTGCTGGAGCCTTACATGGTCTGGGATTTGGTGACAATGCCAAGGCAGCCATCATCGCTCGAGGCTTGGCAGAAATAACCCGCCTAGGGGTAGCACTCGGGGCCAGTCCACTGACCTATAGTGGTTTATCTGGTGTAGGAGATTTGATTGTAACAGGAACCTCCATCCACTCTCGTAACTGGAGAGCTGGAGATGCTCTCGGACGAGGAGAATCTCTAGCTGATATCGAAGCCAATATGGGCATGGTGATTGAAGGAATCTCAACGACTCGAGCAGCCTATGAACTAGCGCAAGAACTTGGAGTCTATATGCCAATTACACAGGCCATTTACCAAGTTATCTACCACGGAACCAATATCAAAGATGCCATTTATGACATCATGAACAATGAATTTAAAGCAGAAAATGAGTGGTCTTAACCCTCTAGAGAAAGGATTCTTATGACATCAAAAGTTAGAAAGGCAGTCATCCCTGCCGCTGGGCTTGGAACTCGATTTTTACCAGCAACAAAGGCCCTTGCTAAAGAAATGTTACCAATTGTAGATAAACCAACTATCCAGTTTATCGTAGAAGAAGCTCTTAAATCAGGTATTGAAGATATTCTGGTTGTTACTGGTAAATCAAAACGTTCTATTGAAGACCACTTTGACTCAAACTTTGAGCTTGAATACAACCTCAAAGAAAAAGGCAAGCATGACTTGCTCAAATTGGTAGACGAAACAACTGGCATTCGCCTTCACTTTATCCGTCAAAGTCATCCTCGTGGTCTGGGAGATGCTGTCTTACAAGCCAAAGCTTTTGTAGGGAATGAGCCCTTCGTTGTCATGCTTGGTGACGACCTAATGGATATCACAGATGACCATGCTGTCCCTTTGACAAAACAATTGATGAACGATTACGAGATGACTCATGCATCAACAATTGCTGTTATGCCTGTCCCTCATGAAGAAGTTTCAGCATATGGAGTTATCGCTCCTCAGGGTGAAGGGATTAATGGTCTCTATAGTGTCGAAACTTTCGTTGAAAAACCAGCTCCAGAAGATGCTCCAAGTGATCTAGCTATTATCGGTCGTTATCTGCTCACACCAGAAATTTTTGAAATCCTCGAAAATCAAGCTCCCGGTGCTGGAAATGAAATCCAGCTTACTGATGCGATTGATACGCTTAATAAAACACAGCGTGTTTTCGCTCGCGAATTTACAGGAGCTCGTTACGACGTTGGGGATAAGTTTGGCTTTGTGAAAACATCTATTGACTATGCCCTCAAACACCCACAAGTCAAAGATGACTTGAAAGATTACCTCATCCAACTTGGAAAAGAATTAGCTGAAAAGGACTAATACTCTTCGAAAATCTCTTCAAATCACGTCAACGTCGCCTTGCCGTATATATGTTACTGACTTCGTCAGTTCTATCTACAACCTCAAAGCAGTGCTTTGAGCAACCTGCTTCTAGTTTCCTAGTTTGCTCTTTGATTTTCATTGAGTATAAAACAAAAAAGATAAGGTTCGAAATGCCTTATCTTTTTTCATTACACAAATTGTCTTCCAACTTCTTCACAACACCATTCCCTTGTAGAAAAGCAAGACTGCGAGTCCTACTAACAAGACTACCGCTACCAGTCTCTGACTATCGCTATACATCCGTCTTTCGCCTCGGACTGGAAAGATAACTGCTAGAAATGCACCACCGACTGCACCCCCGATATGACCTGCTAGGCTGATTCCTGGAATCAGAACACTTCCAATAATGTTAACCACAAAAAGAGTCAGATAAGATTGACCCAACTGCTGGATATAAGGATTGCGAGTTGCATAGCGAAGAACAATAATTGCAGCAAATAGCCCATAAAGAGAGGTAGAGGCTCCTGCAGCTAAGGATTTGGGACTAAATACAAAAACAAAGAGATTACCCATCATTCCTGATAAAAGATAGAGGAAGAAAAACTTCTTGGATCCGAAAATCTCCTCTACTTGCCTACCAAGATAATATAGCGAAAGCATATTGACAATGAAATGTTCCCACCCAATATGAACAAAAATGGCAGAGAAGAGACGCCAAACCTGCTCAGGAAAGAGGCGAATAGCCGGCCCATACATGGCTCCAAATCGAAATAATGTATCCGCCCTGTCAAAGTCTCCACCTGTAGTCACCAGCATTAATAGAAACACCAAGGCCGTCACTAAAAGGAAGAAACTCGTCACAGGGTAACGTCTATCAAAGATTTCCTTCATCAATCAGAACCTCCTGAACAGGAATATCATGCTTTTCAGGTATAAAGTCCTGAATTTGACAAGGATAAACCGTACTCAAAGTATGACCAGAAAAATGTTCCAGATAGCGGTCATAATAGCCTCCACCGTATCCTATCCGATACCCTTTCGTCGTAAAAATTAAGCCAGGAACATGAATCAAATCAATCTGGGAAGCATCCACCACTTCCAAATCCCCCTGTGGCTCCAGTAGGCCAAAGGAAGTTTTTACTAACTGCTGTGGATGATAGACCACAAACTCCATGCGCCCCTTGGGATAAGTTTTAGGTATCAGAACCTTCTTGCCGTCCTTCAGCGCCTGCTCAATCAGTTCCTGCGTTTGAAACTCATGAGGAAAAGAGAGGTAGCTTGCGATGACCTTAGCTTCTTGGTAAAAGGGGTGTTGTAACAATCGCTCGGTTAAAGCTTGGTCTATAGCCTGTTTTTGCTCTTGAGATATAGCCTTCATTTCTTGCAAGACTTGCTTACGTAATTCCGATTTCATAGACAATCCCTCTACTCTGCTGCCTTCTTTTTCAGGAAACTAGAGACCGCATCCACCCCAATAGCTAATGCCTCTTCCTTGGGACTCATCTGAGGGTGATGAAGGGCGTAGGGACTATCGATACCTAGCCAAAACATAACGCCATTAACCTTTGAAAGGAGATAACCAAAGTCCTCACCTGTCATAGCAGGTTCGATATCAATCAGCTCGATTCCCTCTTTTTCTTCAAAGAAGTCCATCAGTTCACGCGCCAAGGCTGGATTGTTCTCAACAGGCAGGTAACCACCTTGTTTGAGTTCCACTTCGACTTCCATACCAAAGGCTGCTGCAACCCCTTCTGCAACTGTTTTGACCCTCTTTTGCACCAAGAGACTCATATCCTGAGTTAAGGCCCGAATAGTTCCATGTAAAAAGGCTGTGTCTGTGATGACATTGTTGGTTGTTCCGGCTTGGAAAAGACCAAAGGTCACCACTGCTCCCTCGATTGGATTAACATTGCGGCTGACAACTGACTGCACCTGGGTCACAAAGTAACTAGCCGCCACCAAGGCGTCATTAGCTTCATGTGGAAAGGCTGCGTGTCCTCCTTTGCCTTTGAAACGAATCTTCACCTCGCAAGTCCCAGCAAAGAGTGTATGGGTATTGGTCGCAATCTGACCAACCTTCAAATCCGGCCGAACATGGAGACCATAAAACTGGTCTGGTAGCCAGTCTCCAAAAGCGCCATCCTCATACATGAGCATACCACCAGCTTCATTTTCTTCCGCAGGTTGAAAAAGGAAGAGCAGATTATTTTTCTGTTGCTCCTCAAGGGCGCTCTCAAGACAGCCCAAGGCAATAGTCATATGAAAATCATGGCCACAGGCATGCATCCGACCTTGATGTTGAGAAGCGAAAGGGAATCCTGTTTGTTCAACGATAGGCAGACCATCAATATCTGTTCTCCAACCAATAGTACGCTCTGGCTGACTTCCCTGCAAATAAACCAAAATACCTGTCCGCCAAGTCCGAACTTGGACAAACTCCTTGCCCGCAGTCAATTTTTCAATCACATCTAGCAAATAAGCCTGAGTCTTGAACTCCTCCAAGCCAATCTCTGGAATCTGGTGCAAATCTCGTCTAGTCTGAATCAAATCTAACATCTATCTATCCTCCGATATAGCAGAAAGAGGCTGGAAGAAGGGTTCCGCCTCTTTATTACTTTTACAATTATAAGGTACGAAGCGCATCCTCTAGCGCTGTTTTTTGTTGGGTTTGGGCATCAATCTCTTTGATAATACGAGCTGGAACACCTGCCACCACCACGTTTTCTGGGACATCTTGGGTAACAATAGCTCCTGCTGCGACAACTGAACCACTACCGATTTGGACCCCTTCGATAACCACTGCGTTGGCACCGATGAGAACATTGTCTCCAACACGGACTGGTTCTGCGCTAGCTGGCTCAATCACACCTGCCAAAACTGCACCTGCACCAACGTGGCTGTTTTTCCCAACGATAGCACGGCCACCAAGGATGGCACCCATGTCAATCATGGTTCCTGCACCGATTTCAGCACCGATATTGATAACTGCTCCCATCATGATAACAGCATTGTCACCAATTTCAACCTGATCACGGATAATCGCACCTGGCTCGATACGAGCGTTGATAGCACGTTTATCTAGCAAAGGAACTGCAGAATTACGAGCATCTTGCTCAACAACATAGTCTTGATTTTCTACCAAGCCATCAAGAAGCGGAGCAACATCTTTCCAGTCTCCAAATAGGACATTCCCTAGTTTGACAACAGAGCTAGGTACAGCAGTTGCGAGTTGTCCCTCAAAGGTTACTTTGACACTGGTTTTCTTTTCAGCATTGGCGATAAATTGGATAATTTCTTGAGCGTTCATTTTTGTAGCAGTCATAAGCGCCTCCTAGTTCATTTTAATGATACCTATTCTACCAAAAAAGGCCTCAAATTTGAAGCCTTTTTGTTTGTTTTTAGGTATGATTTTTAGGGATGTGAGATAAAACGTGCTGTCGGTAAAAGCAAGCCCCTACCGATACAACCTAAAAACACTCTTCACAACTATCTCCCCGTGTTTTATTGACTATTCTAGTATAGCACACTTTTAGAATTAAGAAAAGACTTTTTATTTACTTTCTTTCGCTTCTTCTATCGATAGGAAAATCATGGGTAAAATAATCAAGACCATTGCTAGAAGAAGAGACCAATCCACTACTAATCCTAAAAACAAAACACTCAAGAGAGCAGAGGAGAGAGGTTCACTGGCACTAATGACAGAAACCACCAAAGGAGAAACCAAGGACACTGCCTTCATGGAAATAAAAAAAGCAAAAGCCGTCCCAAAGAAAGCAATAATAAGGCAAATCAAGATACTCCAAATATCAGGAGTAAAGGAAAGCTTATACACTGGCGAAAGGATATTGCTAAATAAACCTGCCAAAATCATCCCCCACCCAACCGTGGGTACAAAACCATAGCGCTTCGCGAAAGGTTGGGGCAGGATAACATTAAACATAACCCCCATAGCACTCAGCAAACCTGTTACAAGGGCTAGTGGCGT
Organism: Streptococcus bovismuti; assembly: GCF_042436615.2. Classification (GTDB taxonomy): domain Bacteria; phylum Bacillota; class Bacilli; order Lactobacillales; family Streptococcaceae; genus Streptococcus. The sequence continues at coordinate 20,229 of NZ_JBHMFR020000010.1, forward strand.
CATGGATAACTGAGAGAGATCGCCTTTTGTCGCCATCAAGCTAACACCCAGCATGGCAACCAAAACATAGAAAATAGCGCTTTTTGAGGCTCGTTTGTGATAAACCAAGCGATTGTAAAAGAGGATAAAGACAGGGCTAATAAACTGTAAAATAGTTGCTGTCGCTGCATTTGAGTATTCTACACAGAGATAGAAAAAATACTGAACTGAAAAAATCCCTAAAATAGCATAGGCCAAAAAGGGCAGGTAATTTTTCTTGTCTCGCCAAATATCTAACACTTGCGATTTTAATTGCATTGCAGACCAAATGAGCACAAGACTCCCTGCCAGTGTCAAACGCATAGAGGTAATCCAGCCCGAAGACACCTGATAATGAGTAAAGAAATACTCTCCTAAAATTCCACAGATTCCCCAGATTAAGCCGGATAGGAGTGAATAAATGGTTCCTTTAACAATCTTTTTCTGATACTGATTCATACCTTTATTGTAACACGAAAGGAAAAAAGAAAAAAGTGGCAATCAATACCACTTTCCTATCTTCTACTATTTGATTGTGTTGATGATGAACTTGATGTACTGCTAGAACTACTACTTGAGCTACTACTTGAACTTGGTGTAGATGAGAAACTACCAATAATACTTGACCAAGCGTTTTGGTAATCTGCTTCGCTTCCTCCAATAGCAAAGTGATAGCTTGTTGTAGGAGCTCCCGCCTTATTAGCCCAATAGCTCGTTACAGTAGGACCTGAAAGATCCACTGTTTTTCCATTAACGGATACTTTTCCTGGCTTCTGTCCTGTAGATCTGAGGACCTGAGATTGGGTCACACTAGAATCAAGATTAAAGCGTTCATTGCCCCAAACACCAGGTTCAGCCTGTTGGATAGCATTGACCAAGTAAGCCATATATTTGGCATTTCGATAATGCCCAGCTCCCTTAGCCATTGGGCGGTTATCGTCATGCCCTAGCCAACCACCTAGAGTCAATCTTGGTGTTGACAGCATGAGCCACATATTTTCATCTTCATTGGTTGTACCAGTCTTACCAATCCAGTCTGCACGAGCTAAGCTTGAATTGATAGAAGCCAAATCCGTTTGGAAACTTGAAGTGATCCGAGATGAGATCACCTCACGAAGCAAACTCTGCATAATTGTTGCTGTTCCCTTCGAATACACTTGAACTGGCTTGTCTTGGAATTCATAGATTACTCTACCGTCAGGTGATTCAATCTTAGAAATCACATGTTTCTGATGGTAGACACCGTTATTAGCAATTGTTTGATAACCATTGGTATGCTGAGCAACTGTGACTTCAATCCCACCACCCATAGGCAAACTTTCGATACCGTACTCCGGAATCTCGTAACCCATTTTTTCCATATAGCTCTTAACATCGACACCTTTTTCACGAAGCATGCGATAGGTCCAATAGGCTGGGATATTCCACGAATAGTTCAAGGCTTCACCCAAAGTCATCATGCCTGTACCTGGACTATTTACATACATGATAGGATTTCCATTAGAGAATTTTGTCGGATAATTGGACAAGATACTAGCGCTTCCCATCAAACCTTGGTCAATGGCAATACCGTAGGCCAACAAAGGCTTGGTTGTAGAGGCTGGCGAGCGCTTAGTGTCAAAGGCGTGATTGTTTTGGTTAGTCTGGTAATTACGACCACCAACGAAGCCTAGAACAGCCCCCGTTTTATTGTCCATCAAAACATTCCCTACTTCAGGCTGACCAGTCGAATCATCTACCAAACGACCGTAGTTAGCAACTGCATTTTGCATGGCGTTATGGATTTTTTTATTGATCGTTGTAGTGATTTTGTAGCCACCATTACTTAGTTCCTGCTCAGCTCGCTCATGATAGGCCTTTTGAATCGACTCGTTTTTCAACTCTTGGCTAGAGACATTGTCCTGTTGAACTAAATAATCATACATACGGTCTGTCGCTTCAGCCATAGCAGTAAAGTAGAGATAATCCCTCGAAACAGCATTGACAGTTCCTGATGGCAAGAAGTCTTGTTTGAGATTATAATCCTTGTACTGGTCGTATTCTTCCTGAGTCAGGGCACCCGTACGGTACATGTTGTAGAGAACATCCTTGGCCCGCTTCAAACCAAGTTCTAAGTCTTCATCACTCTTTAACTCTCCAGTATTTTCATAAGGGGAATAAGTAATCGGACTCTGTGGCAAACCTGCTAGAAAAGCGGCTTGAGGAATACTTAACTTGTTGGCATCGATACCGAAAATCCCTTCAGCAGCTTGCTGGGCACCTGCAATATTCTGCCCTTTATGATTTCGACCAAAGGGAGCAACATTGAGATAAGTAGTCAAGATTTCATCCTTGCTCATGCTGCGTTCCAAGGCAAGAGCATCAACAATTTCTGTAGCCTTACGAGCCAAGGTAGGAGCATCTCCGACCACTTGTTGCTTGATTAACTGTTGGGTCAAGGTCGAGCCCCCGCTAGATGAGCCCAAACCTGCAAAGGTTCCCAAAGTCGCCCGAATCACAGCTTTTGGCACAACCCCTTTATGTTCAAGAAAATGTTCGTCCTCAGTAGCAACGATAGCCTTTTTAAGATTGTCCGATATTTCCTCAGATGTTACAGAAGTTCTCAGTAGGTCACTCTCTATAGAAGCAATGACACTCCCATCTGCATAAACAATTTCTGAAATGGAAGAAATATTTTTAACCTGCTTGACCAAGTCCTCCGTTTGGGGAACCTTAGCCTTATCAAACAAAGCAACTCCATAACCAAGAGCTACACCAGCACCAAAAAGCCCACCGATAAAGCCTAGAATAAAGAGAGTATTCAGAATGCCCTTAATAGCAACTAAAATGCTACCTAGGATAGCCAGAACTTTCCCACCTGTCCCATCCGACTGCTTCTCTTCTGAGACTTTCTCTGTTTTTTTATGATTTATTTTTGATTTTACTAGCTGGAAAAATTCCAGCATTTTTCGTTTTAATTCATTTAATTGATTTTGCATGGATTTCCTCACTCTATCTATTATACCATAAAAGGTAAACTTTCAATAAAATAGCCACTTTCTTCCTTATTCTACTAGGCTATTGCCCAAGTTTGTGATACAATAGGTAGAAACAATATTTTTAAAAAGGAGAAAAGACACATGCACATTTTTGATGAGCTAAAAGAGCGTGGTTTGATTTTTCAAACGACTGATGAAGAAGCTTTGCGTAAAGCCCTAGAAGAAGGTCAAGTTTCTTATTATACTGGCTACGATCCAACTGCTGACAGCCTTCACCTAGGCCACCTTGTCGCAATCTTGACAAGTCGTCGCTTGCAACTAGCAGGTCACAAACCTTATGCGCTCGTTGGCGGTGCTACAGGTCTCATCGGAGATCCGTCCTTCAAAGATGCTGAACGTAGTCTCCAAACAAAAGACACAGTAGATGGCTGGGTCAAGTCTATCCAAGGACAACTTTCTCGTTTTCTTGATTTTGAAAATGGCGAAAACAAGGCTGTCATGGTCAACAACTACGACTGGTTTGGCAGCATCAGCTTCATTGACTTCCTCCGTGATATCGGAAAATACTTCACTGTCAACTACATGATGAGTAAGGAGTCTGTGAAAAAACGGATTGAAACGGGAATTTCATACACTGAGTTTGCCTACCAAATCATGCAAGGTTACGACTTCTTCGTCCTTAACCAAGACCACAACGTAACGCTTCAAATCGGTGGTTCTGACCAGTGGGGAAATATGACAGCTGGTACTGAATTGCTTCGTCGTAAGGCTGACAAGACAGGCCACGTTATCACTGTTCCATTGATCACAGATGCAACTGGTAAAAAATTTGGTAAATCAGAAGGAAACGCAGTCTGGCTCAATCCTGAAAAGACTTCTCCATATGAAATGTACCAATTCTGGATGAACGTTATGGACGCTGACGCTGTTCGCTTCTTGAAAATCTTTACTTTCTTGTCACTTGATGAGATTGAAGAGATTCGTAAACAATTTGAAGTGGCTCCACACGAACGCTTGGCGCAAAAAGTCTTGGCTCGTGAAGTTGTTACACTTGTTCACGGCGAAGAATCTTACAAAGAAGCCCTCAACATCACTGAGCAACTCTTTGCGGGAAACATCAAAAACCTTTCTGTCAAAGAACTCAAACAAGGACTTCGTGGAGTACCAAACTACCAAGTACAAGCAGACGAAAACCACAATATCGTGGAACTCCTCGTGGCATCTGGTGTGGTCAACTCAAAACGCCAAGCCCGTGAAGACGTCCAAAACGGAGCTATCTACGTCAACGGTGACCGCATCCAAGATCTAGACTATGTCTTGAGTGATGCTGATAAGTTAGAGAACGAACTGACTGTTATCCGTCGCGGTAAGAAGAAATACTTTGTATTGACTTACTAAACTATTCAACATTTATCTATAAACAAAGGAGTTACCCTCGAGAAAGGTAACTCCTTTTTGCTGTTAATAACTCTCATCTATCTATTTTTAATAGACAGGCTACGCAGTACAATGCGCAAGGTTGTTAGATTATGTAAGATAGAGAGATTTGAAGGGCTGAGCCAGTTAAACAAGCCAAAGCCAATCAAACTACTATTTACGACAACGGTATCTTGAATATTCTTCTTGATGAGTGTTTGCAAAGATGATGATAGCGAATCCAACTCTTGGAAGAAATCCAAGCGATTATCTAACAATAAGATATCACTCATCTGCTTAGAAATATCTGCACTCTCATTCATCACCACACCGATATCTGATAGGGTTAGAGCAGCTGAGTCATTCAAGCCATCTCCAACCATCAAAATAGTGTGACCTGCTTTCTGCAGTTCCTCTACTAACTCAAATTTCCCATCAGGTTTCAAGTCTGTATAGACCTGATCAAAGGGCAAATCTTTGACTAATTCCTCTGTTCTAACCAAGGTGTCCCCTGTTGCCAGAATCAATTTTTTCCCTTGTGCCTTAAGTTTCTCCAAGGATGCTTTTGCTTCTTTTCTCAAAGGAGTATGAATGCAGAACATTCCAATCAATTCATTCTGATAAGCCAAGAATAAGAGATTGTAGTGACTCTTGTACTCTTCAATTAAAGCATTTTGTTCTGAACTGATATGAATCTGCTCATCCTGCATCAAAACATAATTCCCAATAAGAACTGGTTGGCCATCTATATGAGATTTGATCCCCTTGCTTGCGATATATTGGAGTTTCCCATGCATTTCCTCATGTTCAATCCCCTCTATCTCAGCTTGCTTGACGATGGCATTAGCAATAGGATGATAAATGTGTTCCTCAAGACAAGCACTGATTCTGAGAATATCTTCCTCACTATAGTCCCCAAAAGGTAACACCTTTTCAACTATAGGATAACTAGTTGTGATTGTTCCCGTCTTATCAAACAAGAAAGTATCAACTTCCAGATATTTCTCCAGAACATCCCCATCCTTAATCACCATTTCACGATTCAGCCCCTCCTTGATAGCTGTCAAATAAGCTACAGGAGTAGAAATTTTCAAAGCGCAGGAAAAATCGACCAATAGGAAAGAAATAGCCTTAGAAAAAGAACCTGTTAATAGGTAAGTCAGACCAGCCCCCAAGAAATTATATTTGACGACCTTATCCGCCATCTTGATGAAATAGCGTTGTTTCGTTTTCTTATTTTCTTCAGATTTCTTCATCAACTCAATCAGCTGTAAAATACGGCTGTTCATCTGATTATCGGTTACACGAATGCGCAACTCACCAGTTTCTAATACTGTATTTGCACAAACCAAATCAGACTCTCCTTTTTCAACTGGAAAACTCTCTCCCGTCAAGGAACTTTCGTTGACCATACCTAAACCTGAAACTACTTGTCCATCAAACAGAATTTCATTTCCTTGAGATAGGACCAAGACATCTCCTATTTGAACATCGGAACTCTTGATACTAACAACCGTATCGCCCTGTACTAGGAATACATCGCTCTCTTTTGCAAGAAGACTCTGTTCTAAATCTGTTGCAGTTTTTTTCAAGGACCACTGATCTAAATGATTCCCCAAATCAAGCATAAACATGATATTACTTGCTGTCTTGGATTGGTTCATAAACAAGGACAATAAAATCGCCGAACAGTCCAAGACCTCCATCGTTAGTTCCTTACGCGCTAGTGTTTGATAGGCTTCTCTAATATAGCCAAAAGCCTGATAACAAGTCCATATATAGCGAATAGGATACGGCACAAAACTACGAAAAAGTACACGCTTAATCGCTGCACCTGAAACAATAGAATAAGCACTCTCTTCTCTACGAATGGGAAGAGTCATCAACTCAGAAACTTTCCCTTTATCAATTCTTTTTAAAAAGGCTTCTGCATTATCTAATACAGAAAAGCCTTCTTTTATACGTAGAGTAAAGTGCTGTTGATCCATGTAAAACTGGATAGACTCAATCCCCTTTTCATCTCTCGCCAAGGAACGAAGATAGTCTTGAATATCCAAGGTGAGTGAAAAAGAAGATGATAGTCGGATATGTTGGTATCCTCTATGTAGCACTTTAAAAGACATATTATTCTCCTATAAGGCTATCTAATTGCTCTTCTTTTTTCTCTTGCTCGTACAAATATTTGGCATCTTGCAAGACATCGTCTCCATGTTGTTTCACAACAGAAACAGATGCATCTAGCCCGTCTTTCAACTTGTAAGCCTTAGCCAAAGCTTTAGAATAACCTTTTTTAGCTTCCTTACTTGCCAAGATTTTCAAACCAAGGGTACCAAATGCGACACCACCCAAAAAGAGTGATGATTTTTTCGCAACTTTTGCAACGGTTAATACTTCTTTTAACATACTTATTTCCTCCTTATCATTATTATATAGAAATTTAGATATAAAAGCAATTTTATTCTATAAATTGGAGAATTAGTTTTATTTCTACTGAATCTCCCATCTACTTATTCCTAAAGTTGCTTTCATTTGCCTCTTTTGATACACTTAAACTATGAATACAAATCTCAAACCCAAACTTCAGCGTTTTGCTTCTGCGACTGCCTTTGCCTGTCCTATCTGTCAAGAAAATCTGACTCTGCTAGAGACTAGTTTCAAGTGCTACAACCGTCATTCTTTTGACTTGGCGAAATTCGGCTATGTCAATCTGGCACCTCAAATCAAGCAATCTGCCAACTACGACAAGGAAAATTTTCAAAACCGTCAACAGATCCTAGAAGCTGGCTTTTACCAAGCTATTCTAGAGGCCATATCTGATTTACTTTCAAACTCAAAAAATGCCAAAACAATTTTAGATATCGGTTGTGGTGAAGGTTTCTATTCTCGCAAACTCCAAGAAAACCATCCTGATAAAACCTTCTATGCCTTCGACATCTCCAAAGATTCCGTCCAAATCGCTGCCAAGAGCGAACCCAACTGGGCAGTCAACTGGTTTGTTGGTGACTTAGCTCATCTTCCTATAAAAGACGCCAGCATGGATATTCTGCTTGATATCTTCTCACCTGCCAACTATGGAGAATTTCGTCGCATTTTATCCAAAGACGGCATCTTGATAAAGGTTATTCCAACCGAAAATCACCTCAAGGAAATCCGTCAGAAGGTACAAGACCAGCTGACAAAAAAGGACTATTCCAATCAAGATATCAAAAATCATTTCCAAGAACACTTTACCATCCTATCTAGCCAAACAGCCTCTCTGACCAAACCTATCACAGCAGAGCAGCTTCAAGCCCTACTCAGCATGACTCCCCTACTCTTTCATGTCGACCAGAGCAAGATAGACTGGAGCGACTTGACAGAGATTACCATTGAGGCAGAGATTCTTATTGGACAAGCACTGTAATCGGCATATACAAAAAACCGCATTTCAAGAAGATCTGCGGTTTTAAATTTCAATTTTTAAACTATCTATCCGAAAAATTTAGGAAATTTACCAATTCTGAGTTCTAATCTTTATTTTCGATTCGAAATAACAAACTTATCAATAAATAGCAAGTGAAATAAGGCAAGTGTAATTCCCGATAAGCACCCATGATAAGAGATTTCTTGATGGGTAAGGGGGTAAAGATTACTATTACCCGCCAATAGGCATGTTAAAATAACAAATAGAATCCAAAATAAATCCGTCCATTTATATTTTGAAAAATATTTTTTCCACATAAAAACACCTTCTTTCCTACAATTATATTATAACACTCGATGTAAGCGTATGCAAGAAATATGAGGTGATCAACTACGAATAAACATGAGGATGAAAGACAGTAAAAACCAGCATTTCTAAACCTTCACTGTATCTAGGATTTATCTGTTTTTGGACAAGATTGACCCAAATCCACAGCATTCAAAAAAGCGAATTTCAATCGAAATTCGCTTTATAGGAAAGTGTATTAGTATAAATCTTGTATCTTATACTCAATGAAAATCAAAGAGCAAACTAGGAAGCTAGCCGCAGGTTGCTCAAAGCACCGCTTTGAGGTTGCAAATAACGCTGACGTGGTTTGAAGAGATTTTCGAAGAGTATTAGTTCAAGTGCCAGATATCTTCGTTGTACTGAGCGATTGTACGGTCAGATGAGAAGAATCCTGCTTTAGAAATGTTAACGATGACTTTATCCAACCATGCGTCACGGTCTTCGTAGTCAGCCAACATTTGTTCTTTAACCTTGATGTAGTCTTCCAAGTCAAGAAGAGTCATGAACCAGTCTTTGTTGATCAATTCATTGTAAAGACGTTCCAAGCGCTCTTTGTTTCCAGCTGCAAGAACTGCATCGCTAACGATGAAGTCAACCAATGGTTTGATAGCTTCACGAGCGTAGAATTCGCTTGATTTGTAAGCTGCTTTTTCGTAAAGGTCGATAACAGTTTCTGAATCTTCACCAAAGATGTAGATATTTTCGTCTCCAACCAACTCAGCGATTTCCACGTTAGCACCGTCCATAGTACCAAGAGTCAAAGCTCCGTTCAACATGAATTTCATGTTACCAGTACCTGAAGCTTCTTTAGAAGCAAGTGAGATTTGTTCTGAGATATCACATGCTGGGATAAGGAAGCTTGCTGCAGTAACGTTGTAGTTTTCAACCATAACTACTTGCAAGTGTGGAGCTACTGCTGGATCGTTAGCAATAACTTCTGACATGCAAAGGATCAAGTGGATGATGTCTTGAGCGATTGTGTAGGCTGGAGCTGCTTTACCACCAAAGAAGATTGTGATTGGACGAGCAGGGATGTTACCAGCTTTGATATCAAGGTATTTGTGGATGACGTACAAAGCGTTCATTTGTTGGCGTTTGTACTCGTGAAGACGTTTGATTTGGATATCAAAGATAGAGTTTGTATTGATTTCCACACCTTGGTGTTCTTTCAAGTGACGAGCCAATTTACGTTTGTTGTGAGCCTTGATGCTTTCCAATTTTTCTTTGACAGCTGCTTTGTCTTCATAAGACAAGAGTTTTTCAAGCTCATCTGCTTCATGGTGCCAACCTTCTCCAATAATCTCATCCAAGTAGTGAGATAGTCTTGGGTTAGCATGCATGAGCCAACGACGGAAAGTGATACCGTTTGTTTTGTTGTTGAATTTTTCTGGGTAAAGGTCGTAGAAGGCTTTCAATTCAGAGTTCTTCAAGATTTCAGTGTGGAGTGCTGCTACCCCGTTAACACTGTATCCGTAGTGGATATCCATGTGAGCCATGTGAACACGTCCGCTCTCATCGATAATTTGAACAGCTGGATCTTTGTATTCTGCTTTCACGCGACGGTCCAATTCTTCGATGATTGGTACCAAGTGAGGAACCACTTCTTGCAAGAATTCAAGAGGCCATTTTTCAAGGGCTTCAGCAAGGATTGTGTGGTTAGTGTAGGCAGTCATGCTACGAACAATTGAGATTGCTTCGTCAAGTTCGATACCACGAGCAGTCAAAAGACGGATCAATTCAGGGATAACCATTGATGGGTGAGTATCGTTGATTTGGACAACTGCGTAGTCAGCAAGGTCATGCAAGTTGCTTCCTTTTTCGATTGCTTCTTCGATGATCAATTGCGCACCGTTTGAAACCATGAAGTATTGTTGGAAGATACGGAGCAATTCACCTTGACGGTCACTATCATCTGGGTAAAGGAAAAGAGTCAAGTTGCGAGCGATATCTGTCTTGTCAAAGTTGATACCGTCTTTAATGATTGAAGAATCAACTGAATCCAAGTCAAACAAACGCAAGCGGTTCTTAGTTTCTGTCTTGTAACCTGGTACATCGATATCGTAAAGAGTTGATGTCAATGTGAAGTGAGCAAATGGCACTTGGTAGCTACGGCTTGAGCGAACCAACCAGTTTTGCTCTGTCAACCATGCATTTGGAATTGTTTCTTGTTGGTTGTTTTTAAGAACTTGTTGGAAAAGACCGTAGTGGTAGTTAAGACCAACACCGTCACCGTTCAAACCAAGAGTAGCAATTGAGTCGATAAAGCAGGCAGCCAAACGTCCCAAACCACCGTTACCAAGAGATGGTTCCAATTCAACTTCTTCAACTTCGATCAAGTCTTTACCTGCAGCTGCAAGTTCTTTTTTGACATCGTCGTAAAGACCAAGGTTGATCAAGTTGTTTGACAAAAGTTTACCAATCAAGAACTCAGCTGAGATGTAGTAAACTTTTTTCTTACCAGTGTTAACTGGTTTTTTGCTACTTGCAAGCTTGCTGTAGTTAAGAAGAGCCAGGTAAAGCTCTTCATTGCTACATTCTGCAATGGTTTTATTGTAACGATTTTGTACAAATTCTTGTAGTGATAACATGTTTAAGGTGTCTCCTGATATTGTATTATTTCTTTAATTCTACCAAATTTTCATTGATTCGGCGATAGATTGTTGTCAAGTCAAGCAAGCCTTCCTCGACAGCTGGTGTCAATTGTTCTTCAGTCATACGCCAAGACCAGTTTCCACCAAGGGTAGATGGGAAGTTCATACGAGCTGCCTCATCCAATTCTAGCAAATCTTGCATAGTTGCAATTGCCATGAAGCTAACTGATGAAAAGACTGTACGAAGCATAGCATGTGGCACTGTTTCGTATTCTTTACGGTTAGTGTAGCGAGCCATGTATTCACGAGTCGCATCATCGATCTCGTTACGGTACCAACCAAGGACCGTATTGTTATCGTGTGTTCCTGTGTACATAACTGAGTTAGCAGGTGCCAAGTGTGGGCTATCGATGCTTTCGTCCTCTGGGTTGAAAGCAAATTGAAGAATCTTCATTCCTGGGAAGCCAGTGCGTTCACGCAATTCAATAACTTCATCTGTCATGAAACCAAGATCTTCTGCGATGATGTTTAGCTCACCAAGCTCTTCCTTAACGGCTGCAAAGAGCTTGTAGCCAGGACCTTTCACCCACTCACCAGGTGCTGCTGTATCAGAACCAGCAGGGATTTCCCAGTAAGATTCGAAACCACGGAAGTGGTCGATACGAACGATGTCGTAGATTTTGAAGCTTTCACGCAAGCGTTCAATCCACCATTTGTAGCCGTCTTTGTCCATTGCTTCCCAGTCATAGATTGGGTTACCCCAAAGCTGACCAGTTGCAGAAAATTCATCTGGTGGGCATCCTGCGATGCAAGTAGCCTTACCGTTGACATCTGTCTTGAAGAGATGTGGATTTGCCCACATATCGCTTGAATCTTCCGCTACGTAGATTGGCATGTCTCCAACGATTTCGATGTGGTTGTCGTTAGCGTAAGCTTTCAATTTCAACCATTGTTGGAAGAAGAAGTATTGAGTCACACGGTGGTAAACCAACTTGTCTGCCAATTGCTCACGGTAACTTTCAAGTGCTGAAGCTTTACGAGCACGAGCATCTGCATCTGGCCATTCAGTCCAAGCAAGATTGTCAAAATGCTCCTTGATAGCCATATACTCTGCAAAGAGTTCAAGCCATGATTGGTTGTCTTGAGCAAATTTCTCAAAATCTTTAACATCTCCTACTTCCAAGAAACGTTTTACCGCTTTTTCTAAAAGAGGACGACGTGCATAGTAGATTTTCGCATAGTCAACTTCAGATGCATCGCTACCAAAGTCAACCCCTTCAAGGTCACTTGCTTGCAACAAGCCTTGTTCCACCAAGATATCTAAATCGATAAAATGAGTGTTCCCTGCGAAGGCTGAGAAAGATTGGTAAGGAGAATCTCCGTAACTAGTTGTTCCTAGTGGAAGGATTTGCCAGTAACGTTGTTTTGTGCGAACCAAGAAATCAACGAAGTCGTAAGCACTTTTACCAAATGATCCGATTCCGTATGCCCCTGGAAGAGAAGAAATGTGCATCAACACACCACTTTGACGTTTTTTCATAATAAGCACCTCATGTGTTTATAGTTAGATATTACATTTTTATGAGCGCAAACGTTTGCGCTATTACTAGTATAGCTCATTTTCTCGATAAATGCAAGCGGTTTTAAGTAACTTTTTTGATTATTTTTTAAAAATTTTTTCTTCTTACTCGTATATATATTCTTTCAGGCAACAAACAAAATAGGAATAAGGGTTTCACTTATCTCATTAAGCAAAAATAAAGCGAGAATCCTCTCTGGTTTCCATTTGTAAATTAGGCAATCGTTTTCTCAACTTTTTTTAAATTTAAAACAAAACGGATTTTTGGAATTTTCTACTATTATATGACGATGAAGCGTTTACTTTTTTTTACAATTTTTTAAAAAATTTTTACAAAAAACACTTGCAACCGCTTTCCGATTGTGCTATACTAGTCCCATAAAGGAAAACGTTTGCGTTTCCTCATTATAAAATTTGTTATTCTTTAGGAGGAATACACTATGTCATCTAAATTCATGAAGAGCGCTGCTGTGCTTGGAACTGTTACACTTGCTAGCTTGCTTTTGGTAGCTTGCGGAAGCAAAACTGCTGATAAGCCTGCTGATTCTGGTTCATCTGAAGCGAAAGAACTCACTGTATATGTAGACGAGGGATATAAGAGCTATATTGAAGAGGTTGCTAAAGCTTATGAAAAAGAAACTGGAGTAAAAGTCACTCTTAAAACTGGTGATGCTCTAGGAGGTCTTGATAAACTTTCTCTTGACAACCAATCTGGTAATGTCCCTGATGTTATGATGGCTCCATACGACCGTGTAGGTAGCCTTGGTTCTGACGGACAACTTTCAGAAGTGAAATTGAGCGATGGTGCTAAAACAGACGACACAACTAAATCTCTTGTAACAGCTGCTAATGGTAAAGTTTACGGTGCTCCTGCCGTTATCGAGTCACTTGTTATGTACTACAACAAAGACTTGATAAAAGAAGCTCCAAAAACTTTTGCTGACTTAGAAAACCTTGCTAAAGATAGCAAATATGCCTTCGCTGGTGAAGATGGAAAAACTTCTGCTTTCCTAGCTGACTGGACAAACTTCTACTATGCATACGGACTTCTTGCTGGTAACGGCGCTTACGTATTCGGTCAAAACGGTAAGGACGCTAAAGATATCGGTCTTGCCAACGACGGCGCTATCAAAGGTATAGAATACGCTAAATCTTGGTATGAAAAATGGCCTAAAGGTATGCAAGATACTGAAGGAGCTGGAAACCTAATCCAAACTCATTTCCAAGAAGGTAAAACAGCTGCTATCATCGACGGACCTTGGAAAGCCCAAGCCTTCAAAGATGCTAAAGTAAACTACGGTGTTGCGACTATCCCAACTCTTCCAAACGGAAAAGAATATGCTGCATTTGGTGGTGGTAAAGCTTGGGTCATCCCTCAAGCCACTAAGAACCTTGAAGCTTCTCAAAAATTTGTAGACTTCCTTGTTTCAACTGAACAACAAAAAGTATTATACGATAAGACTAACGAAATCCCAGCTAACACTGATGCTCGTTCATACGCTGAAGGTAAAAACGATGAGTTGACAACAGCTGTTATCAAACAGTTCAAGAACGCTCAACCAATGCCAAACATCTCTCAAATGTCTGCAGTTTGGGATCCAGCGAAAAATATGCTCTTTGATGCTGTAAGTGGTAAGAAAGATGCGAAAACAGCTGCTAACGACGCTGTAACATTGATCAAAGAAACAATCAAACAAAAATTTGGTGAATAAAAAATTTGTTCAAGGGGGGTGGAATTCAAATCCCCCTTTGAATTTATCAATAGAAAACATATATAGTTTAGGTTTTAACTAGAAACTAGTATCCTATGAAAGGAGTTATTATGGAAAAGCAACAACCTAGTAAAGCAGCCCTGCTGTCTATCATTCCTGGGTTAGGACAGATTTACAATAAACAAAAAGCAAAAGGTTTTATCTTCCTTGGTGTAACCCTTGTATTTCTCCTCTACTTCCTAGCACTTGCAGCCCCTGAATTGAGTAATCTCATCACTCTTGGTGACAAACCAGGTCGTGACAATTCCCTCTTTATGCTGATTCGTGGTGCCTTCCATTTAATCTTTGTAGTTGTTTATGTACTCTTTTATTTCGCAAATATCAAGGATGCACATACAACTGCTAAACACATTAACAATGGCATACCAGTAGCTCTTACTTTTAAAGAAATGGTCAAAGGAATCTATGAAAATGGCTTCCCTTACCTCTTGATCATTCCATCTTATGTTGCCATGACTTTTGCGATTATCTTCCCAGTTATCGTAACCTTGATGATTGCCTTCACAAACTATGACTTCCAACACTTGCCACCAAACAAATTGTTGGACTGGGTTGGTTTAACTAACTTCACAAACATCTGGAGCTTGAGTACCTTCCGTTCAGCCTTTGGTGCCGTTCTTTCTTGGACTATCATTTGGGCTTTATCTGCCTCAACTTTACAGATCGTGATTGGTATCTTCACAGCTATCATTGCTAACCAACCATTTATCAAAGGAAAACGTATCTTTGGTGTTATTTTCCTTCTTCCTTGGGCTGTTCCAGCCTTCATCACTATCTTGACATTCTCAAACATGTTTAACGATAGTGTTGGTGCTATCAACACTCAAGTATTGCCAATCTTGGCTAAATTCCTTCCTTTCCTTGATGGTGCTCTTATTCCTTGGAAAACAGACCCAACTTGGACTAAGATTGCCTTGATTATGATGCAAGGTTGGCTTGGATTCCCATACATCTACGTTTTGACTTTGGGTATCTTGCAATCTATTCCTAACGACCTTTACGAAGCAGCTTATATTGATGGTGCCAATGCTTGGCAAAAATTCCGCAACATCACTTTCCCAATGATCTTAGCTGTTGCGGCACCTACTTTGATCAGTCAATACACCTTCAACTTTAACAACTTCTCTATCATGTACCTCTTCAATGGTGGAGGACCTGGTAGTGTCGGTGGTGGAGCTGGTTCAACTGATATCTTGATCTCATGGATCTACCGTTTGACAACAGGTACATCTCCTCAATACTCAATGGCGGCAGCTGTTACCTTGATTATCTCTATCATTGTCATCTCAATCTCTATGATCGCATTCAAGAAACTACACGCATTTGATATGGAGGACGTCTAAGATGAATAACTCAATTAAACTCAAACGTAGACTGACTCAAACCCTTACTTATCTCTACTTGATCGGCCTATCAATTATCATCATCTATCCACTATTGATTACCATCATGTCAGCCTTTAAAGCAGGTAACGTCGCAGCCTTTAAACTCGATACGAACATCAACTTCAATTTTGATAACTTTAAAGGACTCTTTACTGAAACCCTATACGGTACATGGTATCTCAATACCTTGATCATCGCCTTGGTTACCATGGCAGTTCAAACAAGTATTATCGTACTTGCTGGTTATGCCTACAGCCGTTACAACTTCTTGGCTCGTAAACAAAGTTTGGTCTTCTTCTTAATCATCCAAATGGTGCCAACTATGGCCGCTTTGACAGCCTTCTTCGTTATGGCGCTTATGTTAAACGCCCTTAACCACAGCTGGTTCCTCATCTTCCTCTACGTTGGTGGTGGTATCCCGATGAATGCTTGGCTCATGAAAGGCTACTTCGATACAGTGCCAATGTCTCTAGATGAATCTGCAAAACTAGACGGTGCAGGACACTTCCGCCGCTTCTGGCAAATTGTTCTTCCACTGGTTCGCCCAATGGTTGCCGTACAAGCTCTATGGGCCTTCATGGGACCTTTTGGGGACTACATCCTCTCTAGTTTCTTGCTTCGTGAGAAAGAATACTTTACTGTTGCCGTAGGACTCCAAACCTTCGTCAGCAATGTGAAAAACTTGAAGATTGCCTACTTCTCAGCAGGTGCTATCCTCATCGCCCTTCCAATCTGTATTCTCTTCTTCTTCCTACAAAAGAACTTTGTTTCAGGACTTACAAGTGGTGGCGACAAGGGATAATATATCCCCGCCACCCTTTTTCATTTTATACTCTTCGAAAATCTCTTCAAACCTCGTCAGCTTTATCTGCAACCTCAAAGCTGTGCTTTGAGCAACCTGCGGCTAGCTTCCTAGTTTGCTCTTTAATTTTCATTGAGTATTAGCGGTTGCTACTGTGATAATATCCTTGTAGCAAGCAATTTGTCTCCTAGACTTGAAATAAAGCACATTTCTCTATATAATAATACTCATATAGAAAACACCTTTTAGAAAGATACCTATGCTTCCATATCCATTTTCCTATTTTTCAAGTATTTGGGGATTTCGTAAGCCCCTGTCCAAACGTTTCGGGCTCAACTGGTTTCAGCTTCTCTTTACCAGTATCTTCCTTATCAGCTTATCTATGGTACCTATTGCCATCCAAAACAGTTCACAAGATACTTATCCGCTAGAAACCTTTATCGATAATGTCTATGAACCATTGACAGATGAGGTTGTACAGGATCTCTCTGAACACGCTAGAATTGTTGATGGTAAATTTACTTATACAGGAACAGCTAGTCAAACGCCTTCTCTTTTAATCGGTCCAAGTCAAAGCAAGGAATTACCTAAAGACTTGCAACTGCATTTCGATACGAATGAGCTCGTCATCAGCAAGGAAAGTAAAGAGCTGACCCGTATCTCTTACCGAGCGATTGAGACTGAGAGTTTCAAAAGTAAAGACAGCTTGACCCAAGCCATTTCTAAAGACTGGTACCAGCAGAATCGTGTCTATATCAGTCTCTTTCTAGTTCTCGGTGCTAGCTTCCTCTTTGGTTTGAATTTCTTTATCGTCTCTCTAGGAGCGAGTCTTCTCCTTTATATCACTAAGAAATCACGCCTCTTTTCATTTAGGACCTTTAAAGAGTGCTACCATTTTATCTTGAACTGTTTAGGATTACCAACACTGATTACGCTTATTTTGGGACTATTTGGCCAAAATATGACAACTCTCATCACTGTACAAAACATTCTTTTTGTTCTGTATCTGGTCACTATCTTTTATAAAACGCATTTCCGTGATCCAGATTACCATAAATAGGAGATTTTTATGCCCGTTACGATTAAAGACGTGGCCAAGGCTGCTGGTGTTTCGCCTTCAACCGTAACCCGTGTTATTCAAAACAAATCAACCATTAGCGACGAAACAAAAAAACGTGTTCGCAAGGCTATGAAGGAGCTCAATTACCACCCCAACCTCAACGCTCGTAGTTTGGTAAGCAGTTATACCCAAGTTATCGGCTTGGTTCTTCCTGACGACTCAGACGCCTTCTATCAAAATCCTTTCTTCCCATCTGTCCTCCGTGGTATCGCCCAAGTCGCTTCTGAAAACCACTATGCTATTCAGATTGCAACAGGTAAAGATGAAAAAGAGCGCCTTAAAGCGATTTCACAGATGGTTTACGGTAAACGTGTGGATGGTTTGATCTTCCTTTATGCCGAAGAGGAAGATCCCTTGGTCAAACTGGTCGCTGATGAGCAGTTCCCCTTCCTTATCCTAGGAAAATCCATTTCTCCCTTCATTCCACTTGTCGATAATGACAATGTCCAAGCTGGTTTTGATGCGACAGAGTATTTCATCAAAAAAGGATGCAAGCGAATTGCCTTTATCGGAGGTACTAAGCGACTCTTCGTAACACAAGACCGTCTGACAGGTTACGAGCTAGCTCTAAAACAATACCAACTTCCTCTCGATACTAATCTGACTTACTTTGCTACTGAATTTCTTGAAGATAATGGTTATCGCTTTAGTAGACTTCTCTTCAAACACGATCCAAATATTGACGCTATTATTACCATTGATAGTCTCCTTGCTGCAGGGGTCTGTGATTACATCGCAAAACACCAACTGGATGTCCCTGTCCTCAGCTTCGACTCAGTCAATCCCAAGCTCAACTTGGCAGCCTATGTCGATATCAATAGTTTGGAGCTTGGTCGTGTTTCCTTTGAAACTATTCTCCAGATCATCAATGATGCTAAAAGCAATAAACAAATTTGTTATCGCCAGTTGATTGCCCACAAAATTATCGAAAAATAAAAACCAGCTCGAGCTGGTTTTTTTGATCACTAATTATCTGTTTCAACGAACCGTCCCAAAATATGAACATTCTCCGAGACAGAGACAAAGGCGCTTGGATCCACCTGTTTCATAATCTGTTTAAATTCATTAAACTCTGCACGTGTAATGACAGTGATTAAAACTGCCTTTCTTTCGTGATTATAGGTTCCTTCTGCATCGTGGATCATGGTTGCACCGCGGTGCAATTTTTTATGGATTTTTTCAATTACCTTCTCTGGATGATTGGTCACAATCATGGCCTGCATCCGTTTTTGCTTGGTAAAGACAGCGTCTGTGACACGGCTAGAGACAAAGATGGTAATCATAGAGTAGAGAGCGTATTCCCAACCAAAGGTCAAGCCTGCTATCAGCATGATGGTCCCATTTACCAAGAAAGAAATACTACCAACATTCTTACCCGTTTTCTTGCGAATAGTCAGGCTGACGATATCCGTCCCACCACTGGAGATATTGTTTCGAAGAGCAAAACCAATCCCCAAGCCCATGACAACACCCCCAAAAAGGGCATTGATAATGGGATCCTCCGTCAAGGTCGCCACAGGGACAAACTGGATAAAGAAGGAACTCATGGATACCGTTATAAAGGTAAAGACGGTGAACTTATGCCCAATTTGATACCAAGCCAAGACCATCAAAGGGAAATTAATGGCATAGAAGGTCAACGAAATCGGGATATGAAAACCAAACCAGTGATTACTCAAGGCAGAGATAATCTGTGCCAGACCTGTCGCACCACTCGAATACACATGACCTGGTTGGAAAAAGAAATTGACCGCTACTGCTGATAAAAATCCATAGACCAGAGAGGCCGAAATCTTCTCATCATATTTTTCGCGAGAGATGCTTTGTAAGACACGTAAAATTTTTATCTGATGAGCAAAGCGGCGCAGATAATAGCGCCACCGCTTAATTCGTTTTGCTTGTTTCATCTTCTTCTACTTGTAAGCTGAGTTCCTCTAATTGTTTGAGAGCTACTGTTGAAGGAGCTTGTGTCATTGGGTCACTTGCCTTATTGTTCTTAGGGAAGGCAATAACTTCACGAATATTTTCTTCTCCTGCTAAGAGCATGACAAATCGGTCAAGCCCGATAGCCAAGCCACCGTGTGGTGGGAAACCATAGTCCATGGCTTCAAGAAGGAAACCAAACTGGTCATTTGCTTCTTCGGCTGAGAAACCAAGAGCCTTGAACATACGTTCTTGAAGGTCTTTTTGGTTGATACGAAGGCTACCACCACCAAGTTCATAACCGTTCAAGACAATATCGTAAGCAATGGCACGAACCTTCGCCAAATCACCTTCTAATTCGTGAGCAGTCTCTTCCTGTGGTAGAGTAAATGGATGGTGGGCGCTCATGTAACGACCTTCTTCTTCAGACCATTCAAACATTGGCCAGTCAACAACCCAAAGGAAGTTGAATTTATCATTATCAATCAAACCAAGCTCTTTGGCAATACGTCCACGAAGGGCACCAAGCGTTGCATTAGCCACTTCAAGCGTATCCGCCACAAAGAGAACCAAGTCCTTATCTTCCAGAGCAAGCGCTCTTGTCAATTCTGCTTGGATGCCAGTCAAGAACTTAGCAACTGGTCCGTTTAATTCTCCATCAACAACCTTAACCCAAGCAAGACCTTTGGCACCATACTGTTTGGCTACTTCTGTCATCTTGTCGATGTCTTTACGTGAATAGTTGTCCGCAGCTCCTTTGACCACAATTGCTTTTACAGCAGGTGCTTCTGAAAAGACTTTAAAGTCTACACCTTTGACCACTTCTGTCAAGTCCTGAAGCAACATGTCAAAACGGGTATCTGGCTTGTCAGAACCGTAAAGAGACATAGCATCATCGTATTTCATACGAGGGAATGGCAGCGTCACTTCGATACCTTTTGTTTCCTTCATCACGCGCGCAATCAAACCTTCTGTGATATCTTGGATTTCTTGCTCAGTAAGGAAAGAAGTTTCCAAGTCGACCTGGGTAAACTCAGGCTGGCGGTCACCACGCAAGTCCTCATCACGGAAACATTTGACGATTTGGTAGTAACGGTCAAAACCAGCATTCATCAACAACTGCTTAGTAATCTGTGGACTTTGAGGAAGCGCGTAAAAATGCCCTTTATTAACACGAGATGGCACCAAGTAGTCACGCGCCCCTTCAGGAGTTGACTTAGAAAGGAATGGTGTCTCCACGTCGATAAATTCCAACTCATCCAAGTAGTTGCGGATAGAGTGGGTTACCTTGGCACGAAGTTTAAGATTTTCCAGCATTTCTGGACGGCGAAGGTCAAGGTAACGGTAACGCAAACGCGTATCGTCATTGGCCTCAATGCCATCCTTAATCTCAAATGGTGTTGTCTTAGCTGTATTGAGCACTGTCAGAGCTGTCACGTTTAACTCAACTGCACCAGTTGGCAACTTATC
The DNA here is from genome assembly GCF_042436615.2 of Streptococcus bovismuti. GTDB lineage: Bacteria > Bacillota > Bacilli > Lactobacillales > Streptococcaceae > Streptococcus. The sequence goes on from NZ_JBHMFR020000010.1 coordinate 41,034, forward strand.
ATTGGCTTGCTCACGCGCAGCAACCTGACCTGTCACCTCGATAACAAATTCGCTACGAAGGCTTTCAGCTGTTGCCATGACCTCTGCAGAGACTTTTTCAGGGTTGATAACCAACTGCATGATTCCTTCACGGTCACGAAGGTCGATAAAGATCAAACCACCAAGGTCACGACGACGGCCAACCCATCCTTTCAAGGTTATTTCTTGTCCGATGTGTTCCTCACGAACACGACCAGCATACATACTACGTTTCATTGTTTCTCTCCTCTTTTATTCTGTTACTATTTTACCATAAAAGCGCAGGCTCTTCATGAAAATCATCAGAAAAGTTTGCCAGTCTTTAAAAATCAAGTGAATACTCTAAAAATTAGCACCCATACAAAAATCCGATGAACTTCACCGGACTCTTTTATTTTGAATTTTTGCCTGCTTTACGCTTTTCAGCAATTTCAGCTGCCTTTCGAGGCAAGACAATTTCCGTTGTGTAAGCTGTCCCAAAGCGCAAGACACCTGCAATAGGGGCAAAGACAACTGCTAGATAGTTGTAGAAGAAATCGCCCTTAAAGGCATAAGCTAACGCTCCAATGATGAAAAATAGAACAACTGCTTGAATCACTGCTAATAAAATTACTCGTTTCATGTGACCTCCTGACTCTATTATAGCATGAGAATCATCAAAAAGCTGACTAAATTATTCAAAGCGTGGAGAGAAATACTGTAGACCAGACCTTTTCTGCTTACATAAGCCAAGCCCAAGCTAAACCCAAGACTAGCATAAACTAAAAATTGTTGCACATCTCCTGGGAAATGAATCAAGGCAAACAGAACACTAGATACCAGAAGAAAAATCAGAGTTTGTTTACTATTATCCTGCTTAGGAAAGAAATAGCGTGCCAACATCCCTCTAAAGATAAGTTCTTCCGTCAAAGGAGCAAAAATAACGACCGCAAAGAATGAGAAAAGTGGTTGAGACAAGGTCAAGTCTATCGCTATTTGCTGATTTACTGAAGGATCATTTGGCAAGAAAAACTGGACAACCAGAGATAAGAACCAAACCAAGGCAGGAAGCCAAATAAATCGGTTGAAGCCATTCTTCTCAATATGGACAGGACCTTTCTGATACCATTTGTAAATGCCGTACACATAAACTCCAGCCAAGGCCACATAGAGTAGAGTAACAGCATAGGGTGAAGCGCCTAAGGCAAGCGAAGTAGTCGCGAGCCCCTGAATAAAGCCATAGCCAAAGAAAAAGGATAGAACAGCTAGAAGAAACCAGCCAAGGTTTTTAAGTAGTTTCATAAAGTTCTCCTATCTTGCTTTATAGCTATTTTTCAATACAAAGACGTTCGCTATTCCTAACACAAGTACCCAGGCAAGTAACATACCGATGTTAGAAAAAGATATTTCCCCACCCTTTTGATTTAAAAGATTTACAATAGGACCGACGAACGAATAATCCAACACTTTCTGAATCGTATCATTTTGAAGAGCAATCATGGGCAAAACAGAGACGATAAACATAGGAAAGATACTATAAACTTGCGCTTTAGACTGAGTATTTGACACCGCACCGATTAGAAGGTTGAGAAAAATAACACTAATAGTTGCTAGAATCAAATAGATAACATAGGCAACTAAATAACCCGATACATCTACTTTAAGATAGACTGGTAGTAAAATCATTCCAAGCAACATAATCAACAAAGGGAGGACGAGCATACTAATAGTATATTCTGTTGCTGTCACACCACTTAGGATGAGTGATTTAAGATTGCGCTTTTCCTTATCTTCTGCCATCATAATCGATACCATATAACCACTTCCCATGCTCAAGACCATAGTCAAACTCATAGAAAGGAGAAACGTACTCAATTCTCCATTCTTATTCATGAATGCATTATATAGAACAGCCAGTCCAAAAGGCAACAATAGAGTCGCCAACAAAGTTGAATTGCTAATAAGAACTTGCACTCTTAACCATAGTAGGGCATTTAATTTTCTAAACATCTAACTTTTCTCCTGTTAATCTGATAAAGATTTCTTCTAGTGTTGGCTCACAAGAGTGAACCACCATCAAATCTGTCGTGTCTAAATGTGGCAATTCTTCAAATGGAACGATCTGTTCTCGTCCATCGTTATAAACCACACGTACTTTCTTATCCACATGGTACTTCTGAATGATATCTTGCGGACTTCCATACTCTATTAAGTTTCCCTTATTCAAAAGAGATAAGCGATCACAAAGCAGAGTTGCTTCATTCATATCATGCGTGGTCAGAAAGATAGTTGTCCCCGCCTGCTTTAATTCTTGAAGTAGGTTATGAATCATCTTGGATGTTGTAGGGTCTAAGCCACTGGTTGGCTCATCTAGAAAGAGAATCTTAGGAGCATTCAGAAGGGCACGAGCCAAGAACATTCGTTGTTTCATTCCTGTAGATAATTTTTCTGCGATAATATCTTTAGCATCTGCCAAGCCAACCTGTTGGAGCACCTGATTTACTCTATCTGACTTGAGACCATATAACTTAGCATAGATGAGAAGATTTTTGTAAAGACCCATCTTTTCATAAAAACCACTGCCATCACTAACAATACCGATTTGTTCCAAATCATTTGAGGTTAAATCTTGAGAATTCTTGCCTAACAAAATTGTTTTACCTTGATCTGCAGCCAACTGTCCTGTTAAGACATTGATCATGGTTGTTTTACCTGATCCAGAAGGGCCAAGAAAACCAAAGATTTCACCCTCCTTAATCTCAAAAGAAATCTGGTGAAGAGCTTTTTTGCTCCCAAAACTTTTGCTTACATTTTCAACACGAATCATAGAAACTCCTTTATTTAAAATAACGTTTCACCATAGGCAACTGCATCACATTGATATAAACATGGATTGCTCCTACAAGCAATAAGGCCAGTAATTGAATCTCTCCTATCAAGAAAGAAATGATAAAAAGAAAAACATATAAGATTGGTAAGACATACTGATTTAATTGGAATAAAATTCGAAAACTCTGTTCCAAATTAGCCTGACGCTCCCCTTCATCATAAGAATTAATATAGTTCAAGACATCCTTTGGTGTAGAGAAAAGAGCCAAATCAAACTGACGAACAATTGCAATTGTTTTAGAAAGATATTTTTGACTCTGCAAGAACAGCACTAATTCCATAAAGGAAAGGGAAAATGTTATACGACTTACATCGAGTACAATTACTTCACTACCTGAGATGACAAGAGCCAATAAAATCGCTACACTTGTAATATTAGAAGTAATAGTTCCAAACTCAAGATTCCGATACATTTGCACATAATAGGTTTCATTCAGATCATCATCCATTTCCTCTTGATACAAGGAGTGAAATTTTCTGCTTTTCTTTAAGAAATTGAACGTCAAAAGAATACCAACAAAACCTAATAGTAAACCAATAGCTGATAGCCATGGTATCAAGACTTTTACATCTAACATAATTCCATGGGATTCGGCACCAGCCTTCAACATATCTACAAATATGTACAAGAAAACTCCCACGACAAAAGGAATTAAAAATAACAAGCCACGTTTCTTTTTCTTTTTCATATTCATTCTCCTTTTTCACTTGCTAGATTTTTGGATTTCTTTTCAATCCAGTCAACGACTGGGATAAGAGCAAAGTAGGCCCAAATAAATTGGTCACTTTGATAGGGATTAAACCAGCCTAAGTCCATCCCAATCAATAGAAATACGCTGACTAATAAAGCTATGGCAACTACATAATAGATTACTTTATACTTGTTCATCACTCGTCCTCCTCCAAGCGAAATACCGATTCGACTGTTTCGTTGAAAATTTGAGATATTTTCAGGGCAATGATAATGGACGGGGTGTACTCATCCCGTTCTAGTAGACTAATGGTCTGCCTGGAAACCCCTGCTAGCTTGGCTAGGTCGGTTTGGTTGAGACCATCGCGAGCCCGAAGCTCTTTTAAACGATTTTTAAGCATTCCTTTCTCCTTTTCTCTTAACTTGCTTACATTGTAACATATCTTTTTCTTTTTGACAACAATATTTGTCAAAAAGTTTATGATTTTTGTCATTTTGCAAAAGAAAAAGGTCAGGAGTAGGTTCCTGACCAGTTTTTCTACTATTAAAAGCCTAGTTTTTCAAAGATTTCTGAGAAGTTTTGGCTGATTGCCTCAAGTGACACTTGCACTTCTTCTCGGGTTTGGTTGTTCTTAACCGTTACTTGTCCGCTTTCGACTTCGCTCTCTCCTAGGGTGATGAGGGTCTTAGCCGCAAAGACATCGGCTGACTTGAACTGAGCTTTGAGTTTACGGTTGAGGTAATCGCGCTCTGCTTTGAATCCTTGTTGGCGAAGGGCTTGCACCATTTCCAAAGCCTTGGCATTTGCTCCTTCTCCCAAGACTGCGATATAAACATCTAGGGCGTTTTCGATAGGGAGAGCCACACCTTGCTTTTCAAGAATGAGAAGCAGGCGCTCTACACCAAGCCCAAAACCAAATCCAGCAGTTTCAGGGCCTCCAAAATAAGAAACCAAACCATCGTAGCGACCACCCGCACAGACTGTCAAGTCATTGCCCTCAATCTCAGTGATAAACTCGAAAATGGTGTGATTGTAGTAGTCCAGACCACGCACCATATTGGTATCGATGATGTAGTCTACTCCAAGATTTTCCAACATCTGACGCACAGCATCAAAATGAGCTTGACTTTCTTCATCAAGGAAGTCCAAGATAGACGGCGCATTCTCTACTGCTACCTTGTCTTCTTTTTCCTTAGAGTCCAAGACACGGAGAGGATTTTCCTCCAAACGACGTTGGCTATCCTTAGACAAGGTCTCCTTGAGCGGTGTCAAATAGTCAATCAAGGCCTGACGATAAGCCGCACGGCTCTCAGGATTTCCAAGCGTGTTGAGGTGCAATTTGACACCTTGGATGCCGATTTCTTTCAAGAAATGAGCTGCCATAGCGATGGTTTCCACATCGGTAGCTGGATTACTAGAGCCAAAGCACTCAACACCAATCTGGTGGAATTGGCGCAAACGCCCTGCCTGTGGACGCTCATAGCGGAACATAGGGCCCATATAGTAGAACTTACTTGGCTTTTGCACTTCTGGTGCGAAGAGTTTATTTTCCACATAGGAACGGACAACGGGCGCAGTTCCTTCTGGACGAAGTGTGATATGACGGTCACCCTTATCATAGAAATCGTACATTTCCTTGGTTACGATATCGGTTGTATCTCCGACAGAGCGGCTGATGACCTCATAGTGCTCAAAAATAGGTGTGCGCACTTCCGCATAGTTATAGCGCTTGAAAATCTCACGGGCAAAGCCCTCAACGTACTGCCATTTGGCAGATTCAGCAGGCAAGATATCCTGCGTTCCTTTTGGTTTTTGTAATTTCATAGGGAATCCTCTTTAAACTTAATAGTCTTATTTTACCATAAATAGAGGGATTAAAACAGTATGAATAAAATTAGGATTTATACTCAATGAAAATCAAAGAGCAAACTAGGAAACTAGCCGCAGGTTGCTCAAAACAGTGTTTTGAGGTTGTAGATAGAACTGACGAAGTCAGTAACCATACCTACGGCAAGGCAACGTTGACGTGGTTTGAAGAGATTTTCGAAGGGTATTAGATATCATTTTTGAGATTAATAACTGTCAAAAGAATAGCTAGCAAGGAAAGACCAACAAATAGCATCCAAGTCAACTGTATATTCCATACAGCTATAAGTGAAAAACAAGCTGTTCCCACAGGTATGGATAAGGTAAACAAGAGACCTAAAAAATTACTGGTACGAGCTAAAACCTCTGGAGCTAGATTTTTCATGAGCATGGCACTAATCTTTGGTGAAACTTTACCGGACACATACAGAGTTAAAAAGAGAAATAGCAAACCAAGTATGACTTGATTGAATAAATTAGCCAGACCAATTAGACTGAGTCCTACAGTCGCCCACATCATCAATCTAGGCAAGGACTGCTTCCCAAAATAATCATTACCCGTAAGGCTGCTAATGATGATTGCTAACAAAGCACATAATTGACTGATAAATAACGCCTCTGTGTAAGAAAAATTCAAGAGAGAATGGCTCAAAAAGAAGATATTATAAATTCCACCCAAAGCGCCACCCAAGGCATTGATAAGCAAGACAGCACAGAGCATAAAACCAAAGTTTTTCTGTCCACCTTTAAGAAAAACAAGGCGTAAATTTCGGTAAATTGTTAGGAACTGGTCTTTGATAGAAAGCTTCTCATTTTTTAGTGATTCACCATCAGCGGATGAAATCGACAGTCTCAATTTGCTTTTTCCTAAAAAGAGGATAACGGCTGATACTAGGAAAAAACAGGCATTGATTCCCGCAACGAGAGAAAAATTATTGACCGATAGCCCTAAGAGCCAGACTCCGAAAGCTTGACCACCAATGGCTGAAATATAGGTGATGAACTGGGAAAAAGAATAAGCCTCCATCAGATCATCTTCAGCTACTTTTTCCTTAATAAGAGGCATGCGCAAACCACCAGCAAAATCACTGATGACATCGCTAATGACATTGATTAAACACAGGCTAGAAAAGGCAAAGAGACTAGCTTGCTGAACAACTAGGGCTGCTAGAAAAAATAAAACCGCCTGAAACAAACCACTATAAACCATCCATTTGACCTTGTCTCTCGTGTAATCTGCCCGAATCCCTACAAAAACTGTAAAGAGAGTCGGAAGAATCATGACAATATTCGCCATAGCAACAGCAAAAGAGGCTTGTTGCAAGGTCGATGCATAGACGATAAATACCAGATTAAAAATCGAAGCACCAAAAGCATTGAAGAAGCGTGACAAAGTCAAGAGACGATAAGCTTGATTTCTGAACAATAGTTTCATAGGTAATCTCCCTTCTTGTTCGAAGTTCTTATGTAAAGTATGACTATAGTATAGCACTTAGAAATTTTAGAGGAAGAACTTTTGAATATATGCAACAAATGAAATAATCAAAAAGAATCGAGAGAACTTCTCCAGTGGCACGAGAGAGCCCAACAGTTCTATCGCTTCAAATTTCAAATCATTTTCTTAGTTTGCAGATATTCAACAATCGGTCGTATTTCTATAGTATTCGGCAGATTTATTACAGCCAAGCATCTCAAAAATATGAACAGCATCCTCCATCTTTTTCTGACCTTCCTTGACTCTGCCTTGCTTACTATCAAGGAGACCTTCTGCCCACAAATAGACAATTCGGAAATAGGTTTCATTTTCATTGTAGAAATGCTCTTCGATAACACGTTTAAAATAAGAGGCATTGGTAAATTCTTCACACTCAATGCTGGCTAAAAAACCATTCAATAGTATAGTGTGAAAAAGGTTTCGATTGCCAGACATTTCCATTAGAAAATCAGATTTACGTACCATTTCTCGTACATATCTAGTAAAAAGAGAAACAGATAAAAAAGCAGAACTGACTGAAAATAAATTGAGTTCATAGATCCCCCAGATCTCGGTAGAAAACAGATAGTCATGAAGGACTTTCCCTTCCTCTGCCGTTAACTCTACCCTTTCATCCATACTCTTCATATAAGACTTGATAATAATGGCATTTAAAATATGTTTCTGTTTGTTTTGAGAATAGGCATGCTTTTGATACTCCCTGCGATACAAGTCCTCAAGCGGAGCTATATTCTTTGGATCCAAGACATCTATGATTTCTTTTCTCAACTCAGAATCTGTATCATACTGAAAACCTCTCGCCAGAAAGAGGATCTCCTCCACACTGGCAGATATATTTTCCAGGGCAAATAAAAACTTTTCCACCGAAAGCTCACTCTGACCAGTTTCAAAGCGAGATAACATAGACGGCGAAAATTGTCCCCCAGTTGCTTGTCTCAGCGAGATATTTCTTGACTCTCGTAATTGTCTAAAGACTTTTCCAATCTGCTCCATAGGCTTCCCCTTGATTCAGTATTTTCTTCATTTTATCATATTTTTCAGAAAATTCATCAAAAACTTGCCAAATTGTCAGAATTATGAGAAAATAGAGGATATTTATCACGTGGAGGGACTGTAATGAGAGATGATATCAAAATCAATGACCGTGCTTTGGCCTTGCAAGACCAAATTATCGAAAAACTAGAGAAGGTTTTTGATACAGATGTGGAATTGGATGTGTACAATCTAGGGCTGATTTATGAAATCAATCTGGATGAAACGGGTCTCTGCAAGATTGTCATGACCTTCACCGACACCGCCTGTGATTGCGCCGAAAGCCTACCTATCGAAATCGTGGCAGGTCTGAAACAAATCGAGGGTATCGAAGATGTCAAGGTTGAAGTTACCTGGTCGCCTGCCTGGAAGATCACACGAATCAGTCGCTACGGTCGTATTGCCCTTGGACTGCCACCTCGTTAAACAGGCAAATTACTTTTGAAGATGAAAAGAAGCAAGCCGAGATTGGCTTGCTTTTTAAGTTTATTTTTTACCTGACTTGTCCATATTCCAGAAGTCTGTCACGGCTCCGCGTGAAGCGGATGATACGATGTGGGCATATTTACCGAGGACACCACGGCTGTAAAGTGGTGGCAAGGTTGTTTCTGCCTTGCGTTTTTCAAGTTCTTCTTCGGATACGGCCATGGAAATTTCTTTGGTATCTTGGTCAACCGTAACGATATCACCTGTACGAAGGTAGGCAATTGGTCCACCATCCTGAGCTTCAGGGGCGATATGTCCAACAACCAGACCATAAGTACCACCAGAGAAACGCCCATCCGTCAAGAGGGCAACCTTGTCTCCTTGACCTTTACCAACAATCATTGATGAAAGTGAGAGCATCTCAGGCATACCAGGACCACCCTTAGGTCCAACGAAACGAACAACGACTACATCGCCATCAACGATTTCATCTGTCAGAACAGCCTGAATAGCATCTTCTTCTGAGTCAAAGACCTTAGCTGGACCAACGTGACGACGGACCTTAACACCTGATACCTTGGCAACCGCACCGTCAGGAGCAAGGTTCCCGTTCAAGATGATAAGCGGACCATCTGCACGTTTTGGATTTTCAAGTGGCATGATGACTTTTTGACCTGGTGTAAGATCTGCAAAGTCAGCTAAGTTCTCAGCAACAGTCTTACCAGTACATGTAATGCGGTCTCCATGAAGGAAACCATTTGCCAAGAGATATCTCATAACCGCAGGCACACCACCGACTTCGTAGAGGTCTTGGAAGACATACTGACCAGATGGTTTCAAGTCAGCCAAGTGAGGCACACGTTCTTGGATTGTATTAAAGTCCTCAAGTGACAAGTCAACATTGGCAGCATGGGCAATGGCAAGCAAGTGAAGAGTGGCATTTGTAGAACCACCGAGAGCCATAGTTACAGTGATAGCATCTTCAAAGGCTTCACGAGTCAAGATATCTGATGGTTTGAGACCGAGCTCCAACATCTTAACAACAGCACGTCCTGCTGCTTCGATGTCTTCTTTCTTGTCAGCTGATTCAGCTGGGTGAGATGAAGAGCCTGGCAAACTCATACCGAGAACTTCGATAGCAGTCGCCATGGTATTAGCAGTGTACATACCACCACAGCCACCAGGGCCAGGGCAAGCATTACACTCAAGACGTTTCACGTCCTCAGCTGTCATGTCACCGTGGTTCCATTTTCCGATACCCTCAAAAACAGAAACCAAGTCGATGTCTTTGCCATCAAGATTTCCCGGTGCAATGGTTCCACCATAAGCGAAAATAGCTGGAATATCCATATTTGCAATAGCAATCATAGATCCAGGCATGTTCTTGTCACAGCCACCGATAGCGACGAAGGCATCCACGTTGTGACCACCCATAGCCGCTTCGATGGAGTCCGCGATGATATCACGAGATGTCAAAGAGAAACGCATACCAGGCGTTCCCATGGCAATCCCGTCCGCTACAGTGATAGTCCCAAACTGCACAGGCCAAGCGCCTGCAGATTTGACACCCTCTTTAGCCAATTTCCCAAAATCATGCAAGTGGATGTTACATGGTGTATTTTCCGCCCAAGTCGAAATCACTCCCACAATCGGTGTTTCAAAGTCCTTATCTGTCATACCAGTCGCACGAAGCATAGCACGGTTTGGTGATTTAACCATACTATCATAAATGCTACTGCGATGACGTTTAGCTAATTCAGTCATTTGTTCCCTCCCATTTCAGTTTTTACTATTATAGCACATTTTAAAAGCAATGAACAGAAGAAAATTCTTGAATTTTCAGAAAATTTAGATTAATCCGGTTGATGACCTTTTAATTTTTTCATCTTTTTTTGTCAAGTAACTTTACTTTACAAAAAAAATGTGTTATCCTAGTATGGTTGATGAAAATCAGTAGATTGAATCGAATATAAATACCTAAAGGAGAAATCAAAATGGCAGTACCTGCACGTCGCACTTCAAAAGCGAAGAAAAACAAACGTCGTACACACTACAAAGTAACAGCTCCATCTGTAAACTTTGACGAAACTACTGGAGATTACTCACGTTCTCACCGTGTATCACTTAAAGGATACTACAAAGGACGTAAAATCGCTAAAGCTGCATCAGCTGAATAATAGAAGGGAGATACCATGCGCGTAAATATTACACTTGAACACAAAGAATCTGGTGAACGCTTGTACCTTACTTCTAAAAACAAACGTAACACTCCAGACCGTCTTCAATTGAAGAAATACTCACCAAAACTTCGCAAACACGTTGTGTTTACAGAAGTGAAGTAAGGATTCACTACACGTCAGTAGACGGTGAAAACATTAATTTTAAGCAATTCTTGAAATTTCAAATTTCAGTAGATTGCAATAAAAATCAGTCCAATCACTACCTTTTTCACTACCTTTTTTTGAAATAAGAATATTGATTCGGACAATTAAAAGTAAGAGAAACCTCGTAATGAAGTTTCTCTTTTTTTATATCTTCATTCCTAAAAATTTTTGAAATAGCGTAATCTTTTCTAAAATTTGTGGAATCCAAAACGCAAGCTTAAACAAGCCTGCGTTTTTATTTTTTGCAAAATAAAAGGGGGCCCAGCCCCCAACAAAATGTTCCAACGTTTGAGATAACCTCGAACCGAACTTAATACGGGGTCTAGCCCCTCTCTATAACTAGATTACCATTTTACTTTCTATAAGTCAAGAAAATTACTAATTTTTTTATTAATAATTTTTAAATCTTCATCTAAGAGTTTACCTATTGGATAACCATCTAATCTATTTTTAGAAATAGTTCGAAGTTGCTCCAGTTTAATTACAGAGTCATTATCTAGGAATCGATATACATTACTCTTCATCAAAAAATGGAACGGGTATTTCAGCCCTGACGTTACATCTCCGATTTTTTTATATTTAATCGTAGATGTAATTGGTGCAACAGTAACATGTGATAACCTCTTATTTCTTTTGGAAGAAGATAATACAACAACAGGTCTTTTTTTACTGGTTTCTTGACCAATATTTTCTCCTAAATCACACCAGAATATATCACCTTTCTCTTTCTCCCACCAAGACATTCCACTTCTCAGTCGAAAGAAATCTAATGCGATTCTTTCTTTTTTAGTCGCCCAAGCATTAAGTAAACGTTGTTTTTCTGTTTGTTCTGTCATATACTCCTCACCTATCGAATATTTTCAATCCATATCCTGTTATATTGGGATAATTATAAATTTTTGATTCAACTTTCCTATAAAAATCTGATTCAATCCCTTTGCAAATCTTATTATGTAATTCATAACCAGTCATATCTGCTATTTCTAGATATGGATAAGACTGTTTTTTATTTGCTGTTCTCTTGTTATTAAAGTATACCCCTCTAATCCTAGAACATATACGTTCATTGACAAATTTAGTTCCATGTTCTATCTTAGGTACAATAGTTTGTAACAAGTTTGTATCTTCTTTTTTACCTCTTGCTTCAAGTACAATTATACCCGTTTTCCCTTGTTCTTCCAAATATATAGCATAACGCTCAATAAGAAACACAAGAGAAAACCAATAAACTGGATATGGTTTACTATATCTTGTAGTCAAAAAATTTTTATCAATTCCTGATGAGAAAATCATGAAATTGGTACGCTCTATAAATTGCAACAATTCCATACTCATTTCAGGATAGTCAACTATTTTCGGATTAAAAGCACCTATTTTTTTACGATAATCTCTAGAATGAAATACTACTCTTTGCTCATTAAACATTGCATTCTTCCAATACTTATGCTTAATAGTCATCATATCCGAAATAATACTTTCACCATCTTCACCAGAAATTAAAACACCTGTCATTGAAAACCATCTATTATTGTGATTGTAATTGCTTAATGTTGGTATCCCTGTTTCATCAATAAAAAGCATGTAATCATGTTCTCCATTAAAATGTTCAAAACAAGTAGGTTTGTCTTTCCAAACATTAGACATTATTTAATTCCTTTCTGTATCACTTCTTTTGTTGCTTTGATTTGTTTATCCGCATATAAGACAACATCTTTAATAACTAATTTTTTAATAGCCTGTACTAAAGTTGCCATGTAATCAAAATGGATTTCACCTTGTTCATTGACTGGTAATTTTATCAGTTTATCTTTAACCACGTTCCAACCACCTAACTTGTTTTTATAGGAGTAAATCGGTAGGTCTGTAACCTTATTGATACTCGGAACGATAAAGAGATAGTCATTCGGTCTTAGTTGCTTATCCGAACCAATCCAATCAATGGCATAAGCGTCAGACAAGACGGTAAATTCTTGTTGAAACAAAAAATTAGAACGGTAAAAAAACCTACAATAGACCGCATTGATTATAAATTTTTTCAATAACACCTGATTTATATTCTATATATTTATCTATATTATCCGGAAATAAAACAGCAGCTTTTTCTTTAACTTTTGAATATTCATCCACTAACTCAGAATGTTGCCTTAAATAATTTCTAAAAGTAATATGTCTAAATAATTCTTCAGAGTCTTTAGGACATACATATAAATGATGTGTCATTAAATCATTTTTATTAATATATGAAAAAGCCTCCCTATCTCTAATACCTAAATCGCCTTCATGTACATACCCTTTATCTTCAAGCAATTTTTTTAAAATTAGAAACTTATCATTTTCAATAACAATATCCAAATCAATTATTGGCTTTGCTGACATCCCTTTAACCGATGTACTACCTACGTGTTCAATCTTAATTACATTCTGAATGATTTCTTTTCCAAGTGATTCTACTATTTTTTCAAATTCTTCTTTCCATTTTGGATTCCATTTTTCAACTACAACATTTTGTGTCCTCATAATCTATTTACCTATATAACTCCTTTTCCTCTATTCAATCCTTTATAATAATGTAATTATTTTCTACACCACATAATTATATCATATTTCTCCCTCTTCCCTTAGTTTATTCCAAATTTCATTTCTACTTTTATGTGTGTCATATAAAGATTTTATATAATCCTGTCCAGCTTTAATGATACCATGCTGAAAATTTAACTCTGTTTCAAGAATTTTGTCTTCTCTATAAGGGGCATAGACCGTATCATACAATAGTTCTTCCTCTATTAAGGAATCCAATTTAGAAACATCTTTTCTTACAATAGAATATACTCTATGTCCAATTGATTCTTCAATAGGTAATTTATGTTCTTTTACAACTTTTAAAAATAGATTAACAATATCATCGCACCCGAATTGATTTTTAAATGTAATCCCCTTATCTACATAATCATCTACACCATTTACTTTTGTACGGACATATTTTGACGAATCAAGAAATTCTATAAATGCTTTTTTAAAATCTTCTTCAATTGCTCCTAGTAATTCCGACTCAGCTAAAATCCGAGAAATTGGGATATCTTCCGTATGTAGTTGCTCTATATCTATATTTAAGAAGTGAGCATTATGTTCATTTAGTATCTCTTTATAAGCTATCGTTTCAGCAAAATAAATATCATCCATTAGGGTTTCATCAAAAATTAATTGCTGTTGTTCTGTCAGACTTTTAACAATCAATCCCATCATTTCAGGAATGTAATTTTCAATCTCATCGTTGTCTCCCCAATATATCACTCTACAATGGTATCTATTCTCCTTATTTGGTAGTTCTTGACCATTTAGTGTCTCATTAATTCTTTGGACTGCTGTATCAGTAAGTAAATATGGATTTCTTTTGGTTCTTCTACCTGCTACAATCCATGAAATGAGATTTGAGTTTTCAGGATAAATTTCAAAAAAACTCAACTTCCTACTTGAAATCATTTTCTCTATTCTTTCTGAGGCCTTCACACAGAAAAAACTCTGTAAATCTTCATTCATCTTTTAATACCTCTATTTATGTATTTGCGTAATTATATTATATCAAAATACACTATTTTTACATAATAAAATGAATTATACTTTAAACATACAAGTAAACTTGTAAATAAATTTAAAGTCCTTATTGATGCGCATCAAACGGACGGATTGAAACGAATATGAAAACTCAGACGATAACGGTCGAGTTCTACATATATCTGTTTATCCGTTTATTTGGTGTGCCTTTTTCACATCTATCGGTATTCAGTATGGCTCATTAAAGTTTCTTTCCGTCCTAAAAATGGACTTAGAAAGAGGCTATTATGCCAATAAGAAGATTTGAAGACCGTCTCACTCTACAGGATTATATAGATATCCAAAAGTGGGACAAGATACTGAAAAATGACGATAAGTCATATGAGAACGCTAGACGTAGAGATAGATACCATAATCTTGGAAGTTTAGACGAGAACATTGCAAGTGAAGGGCGTCAAACAGATAGATATGAGTTAATCGCTAGTGATTCGTTGGATGGTGAACAAGTTTATATCTACAGCGAACTATTAGAAACATTGCACAATTACATATCTACCCTTCCTAAAAATGACCAAATTATTATGTTTGGAAAATTAGGAGATAAGCCAATCTCATCGTCTGCATTGTCTAAAATTGTAGAATGTAGTGACAAAACCGTGACAAATCACTTCAAAAAACACCAAGAAGTGTTACAAGACATTTTAAAAGACTACAGATAGTCTCTAGAACTGGTAATCATATGATTACCAGTTTTTTTGTAAAAAACTCCCTAAATTATTCGTTCAAAATTCCATTAGATATTGCTAAGAAAACAAAATAATAAAAAGTTCAAATTTTTTTTAAAAATATCTCCGAAATTTAGCTCCTGAATCTCCTATAAGAAAAGGAGGAAAAATTCAAAGTCTAGCTCAAGACCTCAAATCGAGCGCAGAACTACGAGTCAAACAAAGGAGAATTGATATGAACAAATTTGAAGACAGATTATCTGAAGAAGATAAGAATGAAATTAAAAAATGGGATAAACTTCTAAAAAAAGATGATAAATCTTATGCTAATGCCACACGTAGAGACCGTTATCACAATCTTGGAAGTTTAGATGAAAATATATCAAACGAAGGACGTCAAACAGATAGATACGATTTAATCGCTAGTAATTCGTTAGATGGCGAACAAACTTATATCTATAACGAACTATTAGAAACTGTGCATAATTACATATCTACCCTTTCTAAAAACGACCAAATTATTATGGTTGGAAAATTAAGAGATAAGCCGATTTCATCGTCTGCATTATCTAAAATTGTAGAATGTAGTGATAAAACTGTAACAAAC
The DNA here is from genome assembly GCF_042436615.2 of Streptococcus bovismuti. Lineage (GTDB taxonomy): Bacteria > Bacillota > Bacilli > Lactobacillales > Streptococcaceae > Streptococcus. The sequence goes on from NZ_JBHMFR020000010.1 coordinate 56,699, forward strand.
CACTTCAAAAAACATCAAGAAGTATTACAAGACATTTTAAAAGACTACAGGTAGACTCAACAACTGGTAATCGCTCTGATTGCCAGTTTTTTGTGAAAAAGTTTCCTAAATTATATGCCCTAAATCTCATTAAACACTGAATTGAAAACCGAATAATAAAAATTTCAATTTTTTTTAAAAAACTATCCGAAAATCATATCCTGAATCTCCTATAAGATAGAAAGGAAAAAATTAACAAGTCTAGCTCACGACCTCAAACTGAGTATGTCGACTATACTTTTAAGCACAAAATAGAATATACGAGGTATTTCAAAATGAAAATGAAACCACAATATCGCAAAGGCGGTTACTCAAACCAAACAGCAGAACAATACGTAAATCTTCAATCTCCAATTTACTTGCTAAGTGATGAGATTGAAACACAACAGAAATTTGAAGATGGCAAACCAACTGGTGAAATTATCGCCTACAAAACATGGTTTGGACAAAAAGGGTTACCTCCTTTTCAGGTGAAATTCGTTGAACAACCTGACCTTCCGGAATATCTTTCTCTTATCACCTTTGACAACTTACAGGCGTGTGAGGTCAACTATAATGTCTACTTTAGAGCTGACGCATTGAAAGAGGTGAAATAATGGTTCATTCTCTCGCAAAAAGAGAGTTGGAACAATACCTCTTACAGAGTCTGAACATGGGTTTAGGCTCTGTATTACAGGGTGAAACATCCTACACCAACTCTTTTAATATACTTGTCAAAGAAGACGGCTTTATCTTTGTCCCTCGCCTCCCTTGTGGCTTTATCATCGATGATGACTTGTATCAAAAGATTTTCTTAATTGCTAATGCGTCATTATATCCACAGTATACATTACTAAAGCAAAATTCGGCTTACTTTGTCGCATTAAAGTCAGAGGATATTCATGTTCAGCGAGGCTTATTCTTTCCATGGAAAAAAGGAATTTCGGAGCGCTTGGTCATTTCAAACCTTGAGACATTTACCTCATCTCTAAGGAGTAATAATATTCCTATCATGAAAAATCTAACCATTAACTATGATAAGGTAACTTCTTTGGCTATTGCTGGTAACTCAGGAAGTGGGAAAAGCTATGCGCTTACATACCTTTTAAGTGTCCTCAGAAACTTCTCAGACTTGATTATCATTGACCCTAAATTTGATACGCCATCACGTTGGTCAAGAGAACACCAAATCCCTGTCATTCATCCCCATGAAAACCGTTCTAAGTCTGATTTTGTGTCAGAAATTAATGAAAGTTTGAGCCAGTGTTTGACCATCATTCATAAAAGACAAGCCATCCTATTTGAAAACCCTAGGCATGACTTTAAACATTTAACTATTGTTATTGATGAAGTCCTTGCCTTGTCAGAAGGGGTAAATAAAACCATCAAAGATTCCTTCTTCTCTTTATTGTCTCAAATCGCATTACTTGGACGAGCCACACGAGTTCATTTACTTTTAGTCAGTCAACGTTTTGACCATACGACTATCCCAGTATCCGTACGGGAACAATTGAATGTTCTGATACAGATTGGAAACATTAATAAAAAGACCACACAGTTTTTGTTTCCCGACCTTGACCCAGAAGGCATTGTTATTCCAATCGGAAAAGGAACTGGCTTAATTCAAATCATTGATAACGAACATCCTTACCAAGTTCTCCCCCTCCTCTGCCCCACCTATTACACTAAGAAAGGAATTTTATAGACCATGAGAAAAACAAACTTTCAAAACACCATTCATCAAGCAACTACCCTCTTTACAGTAGGAAGCTTATCTATGCTTATTTCAATCCTATTGAGGCTGGGAATGAATCCTCTAGAAAACAGTACTTATTTCACATCTCTGTTTGACTTCCTGAGTTTACTTCACTTTATCAGCTCATCTATCTCTTTCTTGTCCCTTCTCCTATTCTTTGGATTGCTTGGCTATGAAATCAAGATACGCCAGAATGAAGATAGAATAATTAACCTCTTTAAATCCATCATACAGACCTTTTCTCTTCGTCTTTTTATGATTCAAAGAGAACATTCGGAATCTGTAGGCACAGGAGAGCAAGGAAATGTAAAGAGATATAACCCTATCAACAAGCAGTTCAATAAAGCTATTCAGAAAGTGGTGGTAGATATTAGAGAGGAAAGCGCAAGCTTAATTATTCCTGTTCCCAAGTCTCAACAAGCCATTAGAATTCTAAAAGATTTAGAAACAATCATCAGTGAAGAAATTTCCAGTCGCAATCCCGACTATTATTTTTCACGACCTGAAAGAATGGGCATGTACTTCTACTTTATCGGAACAAGACGTAAATGATAGGACGGGCGCCATGGCGCACGAAGTGAGCGCCACCTAGCGCCCGTCTGTTTGGTATATGGACTAACGGGTTACTACGACCCCGTTAGTCCAATAATCAATAATCACAAAAATATCAAAAAACGTCTTCCACCTTCCGAAAGAACCCTTCTAAATCTCCTTATAGATAGTAATACAATTTGAAAGCGAGGTATGTTGCATATGTCAAAAGAACAACGTTCCAATAAATGGGCTTTTCTTTTCTACAGAGAAAGCGCCCCTGAAGACTATTTAGAAATCCTTGAAGGTCTTCATATTCCCTTTATCTTATCCCCTTGGCACGATAAAGATGTTAATAGAAAAACAGGGGAGCTTAAAAAAGCTCATAAACATGGTGCCTTTTTCTTTGATTCACTCAAAAGTTATTCTCAAGTATCTGAACTCATCAAGGATAAATTAAAGGGGCCTGCCCATGTAGAGCCTATTATGTCTCCCAAGGGGATGTATGACTACTTTGTCCACGCAGAAAATCCTGAGAAAAGTCAGTACGATATTAAAAACATAGAGACCGGATGCGGATTTGAATTAGACAAATTCCTCATAAACAATAACAACGATGATTTTCTATCAACCATCATAGATGTGATAGACAAGAAGAATTTCACAGAGTTTAATCATTTGGTTAGATATGCGAGAGAAGAAAATCCGACCTTATTAAGGCTTATCGTAGATAAAACTTACTTTTTTGCCAAATATTTGGATTCACGAAGGTATAGCAAACAAAGCACCTGTCAGTCAAAATTAGAAAAGAAAGGATAAAACTGATGAACATGACGAAATTAGACCAAATTGAAAACCTACTACATACACTCATTACTATTCTTCAACAAAAATTACAAAGCAATGATTCTTATGGGATAGTCACACAGAAAGAACTATTGAAAATCTTACAGATTTCTCCTAATACGTTGAAATCATGGGAAAGCAAAGGGTTAAAGCGTCTTGAGCCACCAATTGAAGGAACACGTACTGTTTTTTACAAGATGAAAGACGTCATTGACTTTTTGACTATTTAACTTTAAGTATGCTAGAATAGAACTATCAAATAAAGAATGTGAGGGTTCTATTCTAGCCTTTTAATTGTCCGAAGAAAGAGGCTAATATGAGTAAAGAAATCATTCAACACAACAACAAAAAAATAACTAAAATTACCAAGCAAAATGGCGATGTTAGTTACTCCGTAAAGGGTGTTTATATTGGAACTGATACAAAGACTGGAAAACGCATAACAAAAACTATCACCGCTAAAACATTAAAAGCCTTAGATAGAAAAATTATTGAAGCAAGAATTCAGTTTGAAAGTGCTGGTTTTACTATAAAACAAAGTATCCAAATAGATAATTTTGAAAATTTGGCTGAGGTTTGGTTCGATAATTTCAAAGTATGGGTTTCCTCTCAAAATACTATAAATCGAGTTAGAGGCTATCTTGATACATACATTATTCCTCAATTTGGGGATTATAAACCTGTTCAAATCAAACCTGCTGATATTCAACTTTGGATAAATAAGCTATCTAGAAAAGCAAAGAAAGCTGTTGATTCCGGTGTAAAACGTGCCCCAAAAGGCAGTGCAAGAGATTTTGGTGCAATGGCTCACAAAGTTCGTGATATTTTTGATTTTGGCATTACAAATTGTGGATTGAATACTAACCCAGCCAAATCAATTAAAATTCCTCCAAAACCCAAAGCGAGCAAAGAACGTATTATGGTTCTTCATGATGACGATTTGAAACACTGGTTGTCCTATCTTGAAACCTTACCAAATACAAGAGCAAATAGACGCTTTAAAGTTATTTGTAACACGCTATTAGCATCTGCATTGCGAATAAATGAGTTATTGGCATTGGAAATAACAGACCTAGATTTTGAAACAAATGAAATTCTTGTCAGCAAAACCTTAATGTGGAAAAGTGCAGATAAGAAACTAGATATCAAAGGTGAGATGATTTGTAAACCAACCGCAAAAACCGATTCTGGAAACCGTAGGGTTCCCGTTCCACTTTCAGTTATGGAAAAACTCAAGGAATTTTATGAGGAGATGGGTACTTATTTTGAAAAGCATGAGTTGCCAAAATCCTCACTTATTTTTCCAACTATCTATGGCAACTACATGTGTGACAGAAATGAACGTGCAACGCTTAAAAAGCGGTTAACTGAGTTGGGACTACCAAACTATGGCTTTCATCTGTTTCGCCATACACACGCATCTATGATGTTAAATGCTGGTATGAACTGGAAAGAACTGCAACACAGAATGGGGCATAAGTCTATCACAACAACTATGGATACTTACGCTGAGTTAGCACCAAAAAAGAAGTTTGAAGCAGTAGATATTTTCTTAAACAAGATAGAAGAACTAGCAAGCTGATTTTATCACTACCTTCATCACTACCTTTAAACTTTAAAGCTCTACAATCCTTGATAATATAGGGGATATAGGTCAATTATTTAACTCTTACAGAGGTTAAGTAAGCATTCAATACGAATCAATCATGACCACCCGTCAAACGGGTGGTTTGTCCCAGGGCTATAAGCCCAAATTACCAGCCAGCGCCTAAAGACGCTGGCTTTCACTTTGTTCAAGCCTTATTGCTCTT
>NZ_JBHMFR020000011.1:0-46113 GCF_042436615.2 Streptococcus bovismuti
GGGTTGCCCCCTGTGAGATATGGAAGTCGCTTAGCTCTAGGGAGTTTAGCTCAGCTGGGAGAGCATCTGCCTTACAAGCAGAGGGTCAGCGGTTCGATCCCGTTAACTCCCATTCAAGCGGGTGTAGTTTAGTGGTAAAACTACAGCCTTCCAAGCTGTTGTCGCGAGTTCGATTCTCGTCACCCGCTTTGAACTTTGTTCAATTACCAAGTTTTTAACTTGGGCGCGTAGCTCAGGTGGTTAGAGCGCACGCCTGATAAGCGTGAGGTCGGTGGTTCGAGTCCACTCGTGCCCATAAAGTTTGGTCCGTTGGTCAAGGGGTTAAGACACCGCCTTTTCACGGCGGTAACACGGGTTCGAATCCCGTACGGACTATTTTGGAGGATTACCCAAGTCCGGCTGAAGGGAACGGTCTTGAAAACCGTCAGGCGTGTAAAAGCGTGCGTGGGTTCGAATCCCACATCCTCCTTTTGTAATAACGCGGGATGGAGCAGCTCGGTAGCTCGTCGGGCTCATAACCCGAAGGTCGTAGGTTCAAATCCTGCTCCCGCAATAAGGCTCGGTAGCTCAGTTGGTAGAGCAATGGATTGAAGCTCCATGTGTCGGCGGTTCGATTCCGTCTCGCGCCATTTATATATTTTGGAAGGGTAGCGAAGAGGCTAAACGCGGCGGACTGTAAATCCGCTCCTTCGGGTTCGGGGGTTCGAATCCCTCCCCTTCCATTTTACGGGCATAGTTTAAAGGTAGAACTAAGGTCTCCAAAACCTTCAGTGTGGGTTCAATTCCTACTGCCCGTGTTAATAGAATTATGGCGGGTGTGGTGAAGTGGTTAACACACCAGATTGTGGCTCTGGCATGCGTGGGTTCGATCCCCATCACTCGCCTATTTTATATTATTGGGGTATAGCCAAGCGGTAAGGCAAGGGACTTTGACTCCCTCATGCGTTGGTTCGAATCCAGCTACCCCAGTTACTATTTGCCGGCGTGGCGGAATTGGCAGACGCGCTGGACTCAAAATCCAGTGTCCGCAAGGACGTGCCGGTTCGACCCCGGCCGCCGGTATAGTATAGAGTAAGGAACGTTGTAAATCTTCGTTCCTTTTTATATTATTTTTGGTATAATAATACTTATCCAAATTTTATTTAGATTATGAAAGTGTAGGGAAGTATGTCTCGTTCTAGCGAATTGTTAAAACTTCGGTATTTGAAAAATATTAAAGAAAATCCTGAATTGTTTGTCGGGATTGAGCTGGAATATCCTGTTACAAATTTAGAAGGGGATGCTACAGATGTTGAAGTTATCAAGCGGTTATTTCGTTATCTAGTTTCTGCTTTGAATTTAGCTGTAGAAAAGGTGGATGATTTTGGGAATCCTATTCAGCTAGTGGATCCAGTAAGTCAGGATGCTATTTTATTTGAAGTTTCCTATACCACGATAGAGTTTGCATTTGGTAAGGCTGAAACGATACAAGAGGTTGAAGAACGTTTTAGTATTTATATGGAAGCAATCCAGAAGAAGTTAGCTGAATCAAATCATGCTATTGTTGGCTGTGGTATTCATCCCAACTGGGATAAAAATGAGAATTGTCCCGTGGCTTACCCACGCTATCAGATGTTGATGGACTATTTGAATTTGAGCAGAAATGTTACTAAATCAAACTTACATCAATTCCCTGAATACGGAGCGTTCATTTGTGGGAGTCAGGTTCAGTTGGATGTTTCAAAGTCTAACTACTTACGAGTGATTAATGCTTTTACCCAAATTGAAGCAGTTAAGGCTTATTTATTTGCCAATTCTGAGTTTTTAGGTGCGGATTGGAATACGAAAATTTCAAGAGATATTTTCTGGGAAGAATCGATGCATGGTATCTATCCAGAAAACGTCGGGGTCAATGCTAGACTCTTTAAAGATGAGGATGATTTTTTTGATTATCTAGATCATTCTGCAATTTTTACTGCGGAACGTGATGGACAAACCTATTATTTTTATCCGATTCAGGCTAGGGACTATTTGGCTACATCTGAAATCCAAGCATATTCTCTTAATGGGGATGAGATTCTTATTTACCCTCAAGAGAAGGATTTTGAAACTCATCGTAGTTATCAGTACCAAGACTTAACGACTCGCGGAACAGTTGAGTTTCGTAGTGTGTGCACTCAACCTCTAGATAAAACCTTCGCTTCAGCAGCTTTTCACTTGGGATTGTTGGTTAATTTAGATAAGTTAGAAGTTTACTTAGAAACAGAACCTTTCTTTAAAGAATTTGGTCGTGATTACAAGTTTTTAAGGAGACAATTTTCTAAGAAAAAGCTTACAGATGAGGAAGAAATTACGATTATTGAATTCTCCAAAGACTTACTCCTGCTAGCTGAGGAAGGACTGGAGATGAGAAATAAGCAAGAAATGACCTACTTACAGTCTTTGAAAGAAGAATTGGGCCTATAATTTCTCTTATAAAGGGAGAATTTTCTGAAAAATCATGATATAATGGAAGAGACTATAGATAAAGGATAGAGAGTAATGACATTAGTTTATCAATCAACGCGTGATGCCAACAATACAGTAACTGCCAGCCAAGCTATTTTGCAAGGTTTGGCGACGGACGGTGGTTTGTTTACACCGCTTACTTATCCAAAGGTAGATTTGGACTTTGACAAATTGAAAGATGCTTCTTACCAAGAAGTGGCTAAGTTAGTTTTATCAGCATTTTTAGATGACTTTACAGCCGAGGAGTTGGACTACTGTATCAACAATGCCTACGATAGTAAATTTGATACTCCAGCTATCGCACCATTAGTGAAATTAGACGGGCAATACAACTTGGAATTGTTCCATGGTTCAACGATTGCCTTTAAGGATATGGCCTTGTCTATCTTGCCATACTTTATGACGACTGCTGCTAAGAAACATGGCTTGGAGAACAAAATCGTCATTTTGACAGCGACATCTGGTGATACTGGGAAAGCTGCTATGGCAGGATTTGCAGATGTACCTGGTACTGAGATTATCGTTTTTTATCCAAAGGATGGTGTCAGCAAGGTTCAAGAGTTGCAAATGACCACTCAGACTGGTGATAATACTCATGTTATCGCTATTGATGGTAACTTTGACGATGCGCAAACAAATGTGAAGCATATGTTTAACGATGTGGTTCTTCGTGAAAGATTAGCGGCCAACAAGTTGCAATTTTCATCTGCAAACTCTATGAATATCGGTCGTTTGGTGCCACAGATTGTTTATTATGTTTATGCTTACGCTCAGTTGGTTAAGTCTGGTGAGATTGTAGCTGGTGATAAGGTCAACTTCACAGTACCAACTGGAAACTTTGGAAATATCTTGGCTGCCTTTTATGCTAAGCAAATTGGTCTACCAGTTGGCAAATTAATCTGTGCTTCAAATGACAACAATGTTTTGACAGACTTCTTCAATACACGTATTTACGATAAGAAACGTGAGTTTAAGATAACAACTAGCCCATCTATGGATATTCTGGTGTCTTCAAACTTGGAGCGTTTGATTTTCCATCTTTTGGGAAATAATGCTGAAAAGACAGCTGAACTTATGAATGCCTTGAACAAGCAAGGACAATATGAGTTGACAGACTTTGATGCAGAGATTTTGGACCTCTTTGCAGCTGAATATGCGACTGAGGAAGAAACGGCAGCAGAAATCAAGCGTGTTTATGAGGCAGATTCTTATATCGAGGATCCACATACGGCGGTTGCCTCGGCAGTTTATAAGAAATACCAAGCGGCTACTGGCGATGTGACTAAGACAGTGATTGCTTCAACAGCGAGTCCATACAAGTTCCCAGTGGTTGCAGTAGAAGCTGTAACAGGTAAAGTAGGCTTGACTGACTTTGAAGCCTTGGCTCAATTACATGATATTTCAGGAGTTGCAGTACCACCAGCAGTTGACGGGCTTGAAACAGCTCCTGTTCGTCACAAGACAACAGTGGCAGCTGCTGATATGCAAGCAGCGGTTGAGGCTTATCTAGGACTTTAAGACAGAGGGAGTAAACTCGGTTGGGAAACCAACTGAGTTTCTTTTCATCAGGAGGAAGGATTGTTTAAGAAAAATAAAGACATTCTTAATATTGCCTTGCCAGCTATGGGCGAAAATTTTTTGCAGATGCTCATGGGGATGGTGGATAGTTACTTAGTAGCCCACTTGGGCTTGATAGCTATTTCGGGTGTATCAGTAGCTGGCAATATTATCACGATTTATCAGGCGATTTTCATCGCTCTGGGAGCTGCTATTTCCAGTGTTATTTCAAAAAATTTGGGGCAGAAGGATCAATCTATGCTAGCCTATCATGTGACTGAGGCATTGAAGATTACCTTACTATTAAGTTTCCTTTTAGGATTTTTGTCCATCTTCGCTGGGAAAGAGATGATAGGACTTTTGGGGACGGAGAGAGATGTAGCTGAGAGTGGTGGACTCTACCTATCTTTGGTAGGCGGATCGATTGTTCTCTTAGGTTTAATGACTAGTCTGGGAGCCTTGATTCGTGCAACGCATAATCCACGTCTGCCTCTCTATGTTAGTTTTTTATCCAATGCCTTGAATATTCTTTTTTCAAGTCTAGCTATTTTTGTTCTGGATATGGGGATAGCTGGTGTTGCTTGGGGGACAATTCTGTCTCGTTTGGTAGGTCTTGTGATTTTATGGTCGCAATTAAAGTTGCCTTTTGAGAAACCGACTTTTGGTTTAGATAAGGAACTATTGACCTTAGCGTTGCCAGCAGCTGGAGAGAGGCTCATGATGAGGGCTGGAGATGTCGTGATCATTGCCTTGGTTGTTTCTTTTGGAACGGAGGCGGTGGCTGGAAATGCAGTCGGAGAAGTCTTGACCCAGTTTAACTATATGCCTGCCTTTGGCGTCGCTACTGCAACGGTCATGCTGGTAGCTCGAGCAGTTGGAGAGGATAATTGGGAAAGAGTAGCTAATTTGAGCAAGCAAACCTTTTGGCTTTCTCTGCTTCTCATGTTGCCCTTGACGCTTAGTGTCTATGCCTTGGGTATACCACTAACTCATCTCTATACGACTGATTCTCTAGCGGTGGAGGCTAGTGTGCTAGTGACACTTTTTTCACTACTTGGTACTCCTATGACGATAGGAACAGTCATCTATACAGCAGTCTGGCAGGGTTTGGGCAATGCTCGGCTTCCCTTTTATGCGACAAGTATAGGAATGTGGTGTATCCGCATTGGAACAGGATATCTGATGGGGATTGTGCTTGGTTGGGGCTTGCCCGGTATTTGGGCTGGAACCCTTTTGGATAATGGTTTTCGTTGGTTATTTCTACGTTACCGTTACCAGCGTTATATGAGCTTGAAAGGATAGGAAATGCAAAAAACAGCTTTTATTTGGGATTTAGACGGGACTTTATTGGACTCTTATGAAGCGATTTTATCAGGGATTGAGGAAACTTTTGCTCAGTTTTCTATTCCTTATGATAAGGAGAAGGTGAGAGAGTTTATCCTCAAGTATTCTGTGCAGGATTTACTTGTGCAGGTGGCGGAAGAGAGAAAACTTGATGTGGAAGTGCTAAATCAGGTGCGTGCCCAGAGTCTGGCTGAAAAAAATGCCCAGGTAGTTTTGATGTCAGGTGCGCGTGAGGTGTTGAATTGGGCAGACCAAGTAGGAATTCAACAGTTTGTCTACACTCATAAAGGAGATAATGCTTTTACCATTCTAAGAGACTTGGGTTTGGAATCTTATTTTACAGAGATTTTAACCAGTCAGAGTGGCTTTGCGCGTAAACCTAGTTCAGAAGCGGCTAACTATCTGTTAGGCAAGTATCAGTTGGATTCTGAGAAGACCTATTATATAGGGGATCGGACTCTGGATGTGGAATTTGCCCAGAATAGTGGGATTCAAAGTATCAACTTTTTAGAGTCGACTTATGAAGGAAATCACAGGATTCAAGCGTTAGCAGATATTTCCCGTTTTTTTGAGGCTGAGCAATAAAAAGATTGTGTCAGTTTTGTGACAGAGACCTAACAAACTATTTCAAGTAACTGAGTTTGTTACAAGGAATAGACAGTTCTATTAAATAGGCCCGAGAGGGCTTTTTTTCTTCTTTTTTTGTGTTATGATAGACAGGTACTCATTTGAAAGGAATTTGAAAGAATGAAGAAAAGAATATTATTAGCCTCAACGGTAGCTCTATCATTTGCCCCAGTATTGGCAACTCAAGCAGAAGAAGTTCTTTGGACTGCACGTAGTGTTGAGCAAATTCAAAATGATTTGACTAAAACGGACAACAAAACTAGTTATACCGTTCAATATGGTGATACCCTGAGCACTATTGCAGAAGCCTTGGGTGTAGATGTCACAGTTCTTGCGAATTTGAATAAAATCACTAATATGGACTTGATTTTCCCAGAAACTGTTTTGACAACGACTGTCAATGAAGCTGAAGAAGTAACAGAAGTTGAAATCCAAACTCCTCAAGCAGACTCTAGTGAAGAAGTGACAACTGCGACAGCAGATTTGACAACCAATCAAGTGACGGTTGATGATCAAACTGTTCAGGTTGCAGACCTTTCTCAACCGATTGCAGAAGCTCCAAAAGCGGTAGAAACTACAAGAACAAAAGAAGTGGCATCAAGTTCAGAAGTTGCAGAGAAAGTTGCTACTGCAGAAAAAGTGGCACCATCTACAGAAACTTCTGTCCCAGAGGAGCAAACAGCCGAAACAAGTAGTGCAGTTGCAGAAGCAGCTCCTCAGGCAACGACTCCAGCTGAGAAAGATGAAACACAAGCAAGCACTCAAACTGAATCAGCAGTGGAAGCAACCACAATACCAGTAGAAGAAAAAGCACCTGAAACAACTGCAACAAGTTCAGAAGAAGCAAAAGAAGTAGCATCATCAAGTGAAGCTACAGCAGCAGTTTCTACTTATCAACCAGAAGAGGCGAAAACAGTTTCAACAACTTACGCGGCTCCAGCTGCGCCCGATTACGCTGGACTGGCAGTAGCGAAATCTGAAAATGCTGGCCTTCAACCACAAACAGCTGCCTTTAAAGAAGAAATCGCCAACTTGTTTGGCATCACATCCTTTAGTGGTTACCGTCCAGGAGACAGTGGAGATCACGGAAAAGGTTTGGCTATCGACTTTATGGTACCAGAAAGTTCAGAACTAGGGGATAAGATTGCGGAATACGCTATTCAAAACATGGCCAGCCGTGGAATTAGTTACATTATTTGGAAACAACGTTTCTATGCTCCATTCGATAGCAAATATGGGCCAGCTAATACTTGGAACCCAATGCCAGACCGTGGTAGCGTGACAGAAAATCACTATGATCACGTTCACGTTTCAATGAATGGATAAACCAGACTTGGTAATATCATTTTGACGAATGAGATCTAGCTTTCATGATTGGAAGTAAGTCTCGTTCGTTTTTCTTTGTCATACTCTTCGAAAGTCTCTTCAAACCACGTCAGTTTCGCCTTGCCGTACTCAAGTATAGCCTGCGGCTAGCTTCCTAGTTTGCTCTTTGATTTTCATTGAGTATCAATATGAATGGAAATTTGAAGATTGATCAGGCTGCTTTGACCCGACATTTCAAAATTCTGGAAAAGGAAGGTTTGGTGGAGCGTCATCGTAATCCTGAAAATCAGCGGGAAGTGTTGGTAGAGGCTACGAAGTATGCCAAGGAGCAGTTAGTGATGAATCCCCCTCTGCAACATATCAAGGTTAAGGAAGAGATGGAAAGTATCTTAACAGAGTCTGAAAGAACAGAACTCAGCCGTTTAGTAAATAAATTGGTTTTGGGTATTGAAAATATAGAAATTTAAGGAGAAAAAGATGTCAATTATGACAACCATTTCAGCAACGATTGTTGCTTTGGGGCATTTTTACATTTTTTATTTGGAAAGTATTGCAACGCAATCAGATGCGACTAGTCGTGTCTTTAACATGGACAAGGAAGAACTGGCTCGTCCGTCAGTAAGTTCATTGTTTAAAAATCAAGGGATTTATAATGCTCTGCTAGGAGTCTTTCTCTTGTATGGGATTTATTTCTCACAGAATTTAGAAATTGTGACTATTTTTGTTTTATTTGTGATTGGTGCTGCGGCTTATGGCTCTCTCACAGCAGATAAGAAAATTATTTTGAAGTAAGGTGGACCAGCTATTTTAGCCTTGATTAGTATTTTTCTCTTTAAATAAACTTTAATGCCAGTCTGATACTCTCTAATCCTTTTCACTCCAGAATAAGGGAAATATGTTATACTTGTTTTTAAGAAAAAGTCTCATTGAATTTGTTTTGAGGAGTAAGAAATGAAAGTATTAGTGACAGGTTTTGAGCCCTTTGGAGGGGAAAAGGTCAATCCAGCTTTGGAGGCTATTAAAGGTTTGCCAGCTGAAATCCATGGTGCTGAGGTCCGTTGGTTAGAAGTGCCGACAGTCTTTCACAAATCGGCCCAAGTATTGGAAGAAGAGATGAACCGCTATCAACCTGACTTTGTCCTTTGTATCGGCCAAGCAGGTGGAAGATCTAGCTTGACGCCTGAACGAGTAGCCATTAATCAAGACGATGCACGCATTCCTGATAACGAAGGTAATCAGCCGATTGATCTTCCCATTCGAGCGGATGGTGCTTCGGCCTACTTTAGTAGTCTGCCGATTAAAGCGATGGTCCAAGCTATAAAAAAAGAGGGCTTGCCGGCCTCTGTTTCCAATACGGCAGGGACTTTTGTCTGCAATCATTTGATGTATCAGGCTCTCTACTTGGTAGAAAAGAAATTTCCACATGTTAAGGCAGGTTTTATGCACATTCCTTATATGATGGAACAGGTGGTGAATCGACCGACTACTCCAGCTATGAGTTTAGTGGACATTATGCGAGGGATAGAAGCAGCAATCGGGGCTATTATAGAACATGGAGATCAAGATCTCAAGTTGGCAGGCGGAGAAACTCATTGATAGAAAAAAGCTTGAGGGGCCACCTTCAAGCTTTTAGACGTTTTCGAGCCAATACTGCTCGGTAAAAAATTATTTTATTGATTTGAATGTAGGGTAGGAGTGAGAAACTAGCAATTCCAAAGGTAATCCAATTGAGGAAATACCAAGGAAGGAGTTGTAAGTCTAGGGCAAAGCGCTGAAATTTGTAGCCTTTCATCAGGAAACGGCTGGTTTTTAGGATTTGTCCTGGTTTGGCTTGTCCTAAATCTAGAGTATCACAGAGGAGAAATTCTACCTGTGAATAAGCATAATATTGTGGAATATAGAGACTATTTCCGACAATCATCAAGAGGATACTTGCTAGAAAGTAAAGACCAAAGGTCATGAGGAAACGCTCAGTTTCAACTGAAGAGAGATCCAAATTGGGAAATTTAGGATGAAGGACAACGAATTTCTTTGCTAGAAAGCTACTGTAAAAAAGAAAGTAAATTCCAAGCAAACTAGGAATACTCCATAAGAAGAGATAGAAACGTTTGAGAAGGAGAGTCAAAAAGGTTTGTGAAAAGTGCTCTTCATTAAAGAGAGTGAGACTATTTTTGATGGATAGTTCTGTATCGGGACTCTTGATGAGTTTCAGCGTTGTATAGACGGAACTGGTTAGAAGTATTGTTCCGATAAAGGAGACTAATAGAGGAAAAAGGTAGGCTTGGAATACATGGCCAAACACGCTTAAAAAGGGTTGTTCTAAAACACTCTCGTTGATGCGCTCTAAGGGATTGAGGAAGCCAGATAAGATGACCAGCATGCTAGGTAAGAGATAGACGAGAAAGAGTCGGGGATTTTCAGCTTGAAATTGTCTAGCCTGCAGACGAATGGTTTTTAAATCAATTTTTGGGTATTTCATTCTCTCATTATACCATAGTTCTTATACATAGTTCGTGACAGTTCCAGCTTTTTTTGATAAAATCATACAGTATGCCCTTGGGCACAAAGTATGAACTGGGACTGTCTTTCCCAGCTTCGGAGGTAGAAAATGTCAGATTCACCAATCAAATACCGTTTGATTAAGAAAGAAAAACACACAGGAGCTCGTCTGGGAGAAATCATCACTCCCCACGGTACCTTTCCAACACCTATGTTTATGCCGGTTGGGACACAAGCCACTGTCAAAACTCAGTCGCCTGAAGAATTGAAGGAGATGGGTTCGGGAATTATCCTGTCAAACACTTATCATCTCTGGCTTCGTCCAGGAGATGAACTCATCGCACGCGCAGGTGGACTTCATAAGTTCATGAATTGGGATCAGCCAATTTTGACGGATAGTGGTGGTTTCCAGGTTTATTCCTTAGCAGATAGTCGCAATATCACAGAAGAAGGGGTAACCTTTAAAAACCATCTCAATGGTTCTAAGATGTTCCTATCGCCAGAAAAAGCTATCTCTATTCAGAATAATCTAGGCTCAGACATCATGATGTCTTTTGACGAATGTCCCCAGTTTTATCAGCCTTATGACTACGTGAAGAAATCAATCGAGCGTACCAGTCGTTGGGCTGAGCGTGGTTTGAAGGCTCATCGTCGCCCGCATGACCAAGGATTATTTGGAATTGTGCAAGGGGCAGGATTTGAAGACCTGCGTCGCCAATCAGCTCATGACCTTGTCAGCATGGATTTCCCAGGCTACTCTATCGGTGGCTTAGCAGTGGGAGAAACCCACGAAGAGATGAATGCGGTCTTGGACTTTACAACCCAACTGCTGCCTGAAAATAAACCTCGCTATTTGATGGGTGTGGGAGCGCCAGATAGCTTGATTGATGGGGTGATTCGTGGGGTGGATATGTTTGACTGTGTCTTGCCGACTCGTATCGCTCGTAATGGGACTTGTATGACTAGTCAGGGGCGTTTGGTTGTCAAAAATGCCCAGTTTGCTGAGGATTTTACGCCACTGGATCCTGAGTGTGATTGCTACACATGTAAGAACTATACACGCGCTTATCTTCGTCACCTGCTCAAGGCTGATGAAACCTTTGGTATCCGCTTGACTAGCTACCACAATCTTTACTTCTTGCTTAACCTGATGAAGCAAGTACGACAAGCCATCATGGATGACAATCTCTTGGAATTCCGTGAGTATTTTGTTGAAAAATATGGCTATAATAAGTCAGGGCGTAATTTCTAAAACGGAATAGATATAAGCTAAAAATCCTAAGTTTTCTCTTGGGATTTTTCTTCTTTTTTTGATAGAATAAAGTGTACAATGAAAGGGAGAATAAACTCGTATGCGTATTAAATGGTTTTCCTTGATTAGGATTACAGGTTTACTTTTGGTACTCTTGTATCATTTCTTTCAGACGATCTTTCCTGGAGGATTTTTCGGGGTAGATGTCTTTTTTACATTTTCAGGTTTCCTGATTACAGCTCTACTCATCGAAGAATTTTCTAAAAATCATGAAATTGATTTGGTTGGATTTTTTAGGAGACGCTTTTATCGTATCGTTCCACCTGTGGTTTTGATGGTCTTGGTAACCATGCCTTTTACTTTCTTGGTTCGCCAAGACTATGTGGCTGGAATTGGGGGTCAAATTGCGGGTGTCTTAGGCTTCATGACCAACTTCTATGAACTCCTAACAGGTGGGAGTTATGAATCTCAGTTCATTCCTCATTTGTTTGTTCATAATTGGAGTCTGGCTGTTGAGGTGCACTACTATATTCTTTGGGGGTTGGCAGTTTGGTTCTTATCTAAGCAGGCTAAATCAAATGGTCAGTTGAAGGGAATGGTCTTTCTCTTATCTGCTGCTGCCTTCTTGATCAGCTTCTTCTCCATGTTTATTGGTAGTTTTCTAGTAACCTCTTATTCCTCTGTTTACTTCTCCAGTTTAACTCATGTCTATCCATTCTTTTTGGGAAGTGTGTTAGCAACTATCGTAGGCGTTCGTCAGACGACTTCCCTAGTTAAGCAATTGGATAAAATCTGGGATTTGCGCAAGACCCTTTTAGTTTTTGCAGGAGGTTTTGGCTTCTTACTCATTTTGACCTTCTTTGTCAAATTTACCTATCTCTTTGCCTATCTTATGGGCTTCTTGCTTGCCAGCCTTGCAGCCCTTGCTATGATTTTGGCAGCGCGTGTCTTACATGAAAAGACTCCTAACATGCAGGAGCCAAAGATTATCAGCTTTTTAGCAGATACTAGCTATGCAGTTTATCTCTTCCATTGGCCTTTCTATATCATTTTTTCACAGTTGACATCAAATCTTTTTGCTGTGTTACTGACTTTGATTTTTTCTTATGGATTTGCCAGTCTTTCATTTTATGTATTGGAACCTTGGATCGCAGGAAAGAATACACCTATTATACAAACTCTTCGTCCCCTGCCTCATATTCACACAATCCTTGCAGCAAGTACAGGAATCTTGGCCTTCATTGTCTTTGTAGTGACTTTGATGGCACCACAAGTGGGAGCGTTTGAGACAGACTTGACTGTCAATGGCTTGAAGCAAGCTGAAACAAATATTGGTCAGACCAAGTTGATGGCAGAACGAGCAGAAGCTGATAGTTTAGGAATTGCTGATGGCACTATGCTAATTGGTGATTCGGTGGCTTTAAGGGCAAATACAGCCCTGCAGACAGCCCTTCCTGGAGCACAGATTAATGCGCAGGTCAGCAGAACAACCAAGACCGCCAATGAAATCATGCTAAATAATAGCCAGAATAAATTTCTACCAAAGATGGTAGTTATTGCAACAGGTGTGAATAATCCTGAAAATTACAAGGAAGACTGGGATAGTATCGTGAAAAATCTTCCTAAGGGGCACCACATGGTTTTGGTGACTCCTTATGAAGGAGATAAGACAAAAGAGACCTTTGCAATCGTTGAGAAGGCTGCTGCCTATATGAGAGAATTAGCAGAGAAGACTCCTTACATCACGATAGCAGATTGGAATCAAGTTGCTAAGGAACATCCAGAAATTTGGACTGGGACAGACCAAGTCCATTTCGGAAGTGACAATAGTAAAATTGAAGCAGGAGCTAAATTGTATGCAGAGACCATTGCTACAGCCTTACAAACAGCTCAAGACAAGCCAGTCAAATCAAAATAATTTGTATTAAAAAGAGAAGAGTTGGAGAAATCCAGCTCTTTTAAAATATCTCTAGAAAATAGGTCTATACCATTTACAAATAAAAAAGAAAGGTTTATAATGTAATTGACATAATAAATTGTAGAATCAATCTTTTAAGGAGGTTAACATTATGCCTAACTATATTAAAGCGGATCAGTTTTTCTACCCACACGGAGTTCGTCGTGGTGGTTACTTGGAACTTGTAGACGGCAAGTTTGGAAAACATGTAGAACAAATTCCTGAAGGCGCTGACGTCATTGACTATACAGGATACAGCATTGCGCCAGGACTTGTGGATACCCACATTCATGGATTTGGTGGTGTGGATGTTATGGATAATAATATCGAAGGAACCCTTCATACCATGAGTGAAGGACTCCTCAGCATGGGAGTAACGAGCTTCTTACCAACCACTTTGACATCAACTTATGAGCAATTGCTCGCGGTAACTGAAAATATCGGTGCTCGTTACCAGGAAGCAAGTGGAGCTAAGATTCGTGGAATTTATTTTGAAGGACCTTATTTCACAGAGAAATACAAGGGAGCTCAAAACCCTGCCTATATGAAAGATCCTCGTATGGATGAGTTTCGTGCTTGGCAAAAAGCAGCTAATGGCTTGCTTAATAAAATTGCTCTTGCGCCAGAGCGTGAAGGTGTAGAAGACTTTGTACGGACGATCACTGGAGAAGGTGTGACAGTTGCTCTTGGGCATTCAAATGCGACATTTGATGAAGCCAAAAAAGCAGTCGATGCTGGAGCGAGCGTTTGGGTACATGCCTACAATGGCATGCGTGGCTTGACTCACCGTGAACTCGGTATGGTGGGAGCCATGTATCAATTACCACATACTTATGCTGAATTGATTTGTGATGGTCACCATGTGGATCCCAAGGCCTGTGATATTTTGCTCAAACAAAAAGGAACTGAAAATATCGCCCTTATCACGGACTGTATGACAGCGGGTGGATTGGAAGACGGTGACTATATGTTGGGAGAATTCCCAGTAGTAGTTGTCAATGGAACTGCTCGCCTCAAATCTACAGGTAATTTGGCAGGTTCTATCCTCAAACTCAAGGACGGTTTGAAGAATGTGGTCGAATGGGGCATTGCGAATCCGCATGAAGCAGTCATGATGGCCAGCCTCAACCCAGCTAAATCTGTTCACATTGATGATGTCTGTGGTCAAATCCGTGAAGGCTATGACGCGGACTTTATCGTACTAGATAAAGATTTGGAATTGGTAGCAACCTACCTAGACGGTGTGAAACGTTATCAAGCATAAGAGAGAAAGCAGAAGTTAGTGACTAGCTTCTGCTTTTTTATCTATAGTACTTTACTGGTAAATAAAAAAGTTAAAAAAATCACAAAAAAACTTGAACAAGCGAATGAAAAGGCTTACAATTATATTATAAACAGTACAAATAAAAAAACGGAGGAATGCTTTATGAAAGCCTATACTTATGTTAAACCGGGACTTGCTTCTTTTGTTGATGTTGACAAACCAGTGATTTGCAAGCCAACAGACGCTGTTGTGCGTATCGTAAAAACCACTATTTGTGGAACAGACCTCCATATTATCAAAGGGGATGTTCCTGCTTGCCAAAGCGGTACCATTCTTGGTCACGAAGGGATTGGGATAGTTGAAGAAGTTGGGGAAGGAGTTTCGAACTTCAAAAAAGGCGATAAGGTCTTGATTTCTTGTGTCTGTGCCTGTGGTAAATGCTACTACTGTAAAAAAGGAATTTATGCCCATTGTGAAGACGAAGGGGGCTGGATTTTCGGTCACTTGATTGACGGTATGCAGGCTGAATATTTACGTGTCCCTCATGCAGATAACACTCTTTACCATACTCCAGAAGACTTGTCAGATGAAGCTTTGGTTATGTTATCAGACATTTTGCCTACTGGGTATGAAATTGGTGTCTTGAAAGGGAAAGTAGAACCTGGTTGCAGCGTAGCCATTATTGGTTCAGGTCCAGTTGGATTGGCTGCTCTTTTGACAGCCCAATTCTACTCACCAGCCAAATTGATTATGGTGGACTTAGACGATAACCGCTTGGAAACTGCTTTATCATTTGGTGCGACTCATAAGGTTAATTCTTCAGACCCTGAAAAAGCGATTAAAGAAATTTATGATTTGACAGATGGTCGTGGTGTAGATGTTGCTATCGAAGCTGTTGGTATTCCTGCAACATTTGATTTCTGTCAAAAGATTATCGGTATAGACGGAACAGTTGCCAACTGTGGTGTACATGGTAAACCAGTAGAATTCGATTTGGACAAACTTTGGATTCGCAACATCAATGTAACAACTGGTTTGGTATCTACAAATACCACTCCACAATTGTTGAAAGCTCTTGAAAGTCATAAGATTGAACCAGAAAAATTGGTAACTCATTATTTCAAACTAAGTGAAATTGAAAAAGCCTATGAAGTTTTCAGTAAGGCAGCAGACCACCATGCAATTAAGGTCATTATAGAAAATGATATTTCAGAAGCTTAAGTAGTAAAAACATTTTGGAACATAAGCAAATAGAAATTCAGTCATCATAAGATGGCTGGATTTTTTATCAAAAAATTAAGAAATGAGCATATTTCTTTCCTTGTTTAGCGGAATTGGTTATAATATACGGTACAAAGGAATAAATGAATATGTATCGTGTTATAGAAATGTACGGAGATTTTGAACCTTGGTGGTTTATAGAAGGTTGGGAAGAAGATATTGTAGCAAGTAAGAAATTTGACCAGTATTATGATGCTCTCAAATACTACAAAACTTGCTGGTTTAAATTGGAACAAGAATCCCCTCTTTATAAAAGTAGAAGTGACTTGATGACCATTTTCTGGGATCCGGAAGACCAACGCTGGTGTGATGAATGTGATGACTATTTACAACAATACCATTCTTTGGCTCTTTTGCAGGATGAGCAGGTTATCCCAGATGAAAAATTACGTCCAGGCTATGAAAAACAAACAGGTAAGGAAAGGCACCGTTCTTGCCGTATGAAATTAAAATAGAGAAAAAGTAACTTTTTTGGAGTTGCTTTTTTTATTTTTCCAAATCTTTGCGAATAGTATAGGTGAGGAGGTAAGTATGGTTCAAGAAATTGCACAAGAAATCATTCGTTCGGCCCGGAAAAAAGGGGCGCAGGATATTTATTTTGTCCCTAAGCTAAACGCTTATGAGCTTCATATGAGGGTCGGAGACGAGCGCTGTAAAATCGGTTGTTATGATTTTGAAAAGTTTGCGGCTGTCATCAGTCACTTTAAGTTTGTGGCGGGTATGAATGTTGGAGAAAAGCGACGTAGTCAACTTGGTTCCTGTGATTATGCCTATGACCAGAAGATGGCGTCCTTACATCTATCTACTGTAGGTGATTATCGAGGGCATGAGAGTTTGGTGATCCGCTTGTTGCATGATGAGGAGCATGATTTGCATTTTTGGTTTCAGGATATTGACGAATTGGGTAAGCAGTACAGGCAACGTGGTCTCTATCTCTTTGCTGGTCCAGTCGGAAGTGGAAAGACGACCCTGATGCACGAATTGGCCAAGTCTCTCTTTAAGGGGCAACAAGTTATGTCTATTGAAGATCCTGTCGAAATCAAGCAGGACGACATGCTCCAGTTACAGCTGAATGAGGCAATCGGACTAACCTATGAAAATTTGATCAAGCTTTCCTTACGTCATCGCCCAGATCTCTTGATTATCGGAGAAATTCGTGACAGCGAGACGGCGCGTGCAGTGGTCAGAGCCGGTTTGACAGGGGCGACAGTCTTTTCAACCATTCATGCCAAGAGTATCCGAGGTGTTTATGAACGCCTGCTGGAGTTGGGTGTGAGTGAGGAGGAATTGGCAGTCGTTCTGCAGGGAGTCTGCTATCAGAGATTAATCGGGGGAGGAGGAATCGTTGACTTTGCAAACAAAGACTATCAAGAACACCAGCCAACTAGCTGGAATGAACAGATTGACCAGCTTCTTAAAGATGGACATATCACAAGTCTTCAGGCTGAAACGGAAAAAATTAGCTACAGCTAAGCAAAAAAATATCATCACCCTGTTTAACAATCTCTTTTCCAGCGGTTTTCATCTGGTGGAGACAATCTCCTTTTTAGATAGGAGTGCTCTGTTGGACAAGCAGTGTGTGACTCAGATGCGCACGGGCTTGTCTCAGGGGAAATCATTCTCAGAAATGATGGAAAGTTTGGGATTTTCAAGTGCCATTGTCACTCAGTTATCCCTAGCGGAAGTTCATGGGAATCTTCACCTGAGTTTGGGAAAGATAGAAGAGTATCTAGACAATCTAGCCAAGGTCAAGAAAAAATTAATTGAAGTAGCGACCTATCCCTTGATTTTGCTGGGTTTTCTTCTCTTAATTATGCTGGGGCTACGGAACTACCTACTACCACAACTGGATAGTAGCAATATTGCCACTCAAATCATTGGCAATCTACCACAAATTTTTCTAGGAATGGTAGGGTTTGTTTCAGTAGGTGTCCTTTTAGCACTAACTTTTTATAAAAGAAGTTCTAAGATGCGCGTCTTTTCTATCTTAGCACGCCTTCCCTTTCTTGGAATCTTTGTGCAGACCTATTTGACAGCCTATTATGCGCGTGAATGGGGGAATATGATTTCGCAGGGAATGGAGCTGACGCAGATTTTTCAGATGATGCAGGAACAAGGTTCCCAGCTCTTTAAAGAAATCGGTCAAGACTTAGCTCAAGCACTCCAAAATGGTCGCGAATTTTCTCAAACCATAGCAACCTATCCTTTCTTTAAAAAGGAGTTGAGTCTCATTATTGAGTATGGTGAAGTCAAGTCTAAGCTGGGGAGTGAGTTGGAGATCTATGCTGAAAAAACTTGGGAAGCCTTTTTTACCCGAGTCAACCGCACCATGAATTTGGTGCAGCCACTGGTTTTTATCTTTGTGGCACTGATTATCGTTTTACTTTATGCGGCAATGCTCATGCCCATGTATCAAAATATGGAGATAAATTTTTAACATGAAAAAAATGATGACATTCTTGAAAAAAGCGAAAGTGAAGGCTTTCACGCTTGTGGAGATGTTGGTAGTCTTGCTCATCATCAGCGTGCTTCTATTACTCTTTGTACCTAATCTGACCAAGCAAAAAGAAGCAGTCAATGACAAAGGAAAAGCTGCTGTTGTTAAGGTGGTGGAAAGCCAGGCAGAACTTTATAGCTTAGATAAGAATGAAGAAGCTAGCCTAAGCAAGTTACAAGACGATGGGCGCATCACGGAAGAACAGGCTAAAGCTTATAAAGAATACCATGCTAAACAAAATACCAGCCAAACCGTTGCAGATTAAGGCTTTTACCATGCTTGAAAGTCTCTTGATTTTGGGACTTGTGAGTATCCTTGCCTTGGGCTTGTCCGGCTCTGTTCAGTCCACTTTTGAGGCGGTAGGGGAGCAGATTTTCTTTATGGAGTTTGAAGAACTTTATCGGGAAACACAAAAACGCAGTGTAGCTAGTCAGCAAAAGACTAGTCTAAATTTAGATGGGCAGACGATCAGTAATGGCAGCCAAAAGTTGACCGTACCTAAAGGAATTCAGGCACCATCAGGACAAAGTATCACATTTGACCGAGCTGGGGGAAATTCATCCCTGGCTAAGGTTGAATTTCAGACCAGCAAAGGAGCGATTCGTTATCAATTATATCTAGGAAATGGAAAAATTAAACGCATTAAGGAAACAAAAAATTAGGGCAGTGATTTTACTGGAAGCAGTAGTGGCTCTAGCTATCTTTGCCAGCATCGCGACCCTCCTTTTGGGGCAAATTCAAAAAAATAGGCAAGAAGAAGCAAAAATCTTGCAAAAGGAAGAAGTCGTGAGGGTAGCTAAGATGGCCTTGCAGACAGGTCAAAATCAGGTAAACATAAACGGAGTTGAGATTCAGGTGTTTTCTAGTGAAAAGGGATTGGAGGTCTACCATGGTTCAGAACAGTTGTTGGCTATCAAAGAGCCATAAGGTTAAGGCTTTTACCTTGTTAGAATCCCTGATTGCCCTCATTGTCATCAGTGGAAGCTTACTCCTTTTTCAAGCCATGAGTCAGCTCCTTATTTCAGAAGTTCGCTACCAACAGCAAAGCGAGCAAAAGGAGTGGCTTTTGTTTGTGGACCAGCTGGAGGCAGAATTAGACCGTTCGCAGTTCGAAAAAGTGGAAGGTAATCGCATTTATATGAAGCAGGATGGCAAGGATATCTCTATTGGTAAGTTAAAATCGGATGATTTTCGGAAAACTGATGCCAGTGGACGAGGATATCAGCCTATGATTTATGGACTCAAATCAGCTCAGATTACAGAGGACAATCAACTGGTTCGTTTTCGTTTTCAATTCCAAAAAGGCTTAGAAAGGGAATTCATCTATCGTGTGGAAAAAGAAGAAAGTTAAGGCAGGTGTTCTCCTCTATGCAGTCACCATGGCAGCCATCTTTAGTCTTTTGTTACAATTTTACTTGAACCGACAGGTCGCCCACTATCAAGACTATGCTTTGAATAAAGAAAAGTTGGTTGCTTTTGCTATGGCCAAGCGAACCAAAGATAAGGTTGATAAGGAAAGTGGGGAACAGGCCTTTAATCTGGGTCAGGTGAGTTATCAAAATAAGAAAACAAACTTGGTGACAAGGGTTCGCACGCCTAAGAGTCAATATGAGTTCCTGTTTCCTTCCGTCAAAATAAAAGAAGAGAAAACAGATAAAAAGGAAAAGGTAGCGACTGATTCAAGCGAAAAAGCAGAGAAGAAAAAATCAGAAGAGAAGCCTGAAAAGAAAGAGAATTCCTAGCCAATCAAGCTACTTTGTGCTAAACTAAAAATATGAAACATGATTTTAACGACAAAGCAGAAACTTTTGATTCCCCTAAAAATATCTTCCTTGCAAACTTAGTTTGTCAAGCAGTCGAGAAACAGATTGATCTTCTATCAGACAAAGAAATTTTGGATTTCGGTGGAGGGACGGGTCTGTTAACCTTGCCCCTAGCCAAGCAGGTCAAGTCTGTAACATTGGTGGATATTTCGGAGAAAATGCTGGAGCAAGCTCGTTTGAAAGCGGAGCAGCAAGACATCAAGAATATCCAGTTTTTGGAGCAAGATTTACTGGAAAAAACCTTGGAGAAAGAGTTTGATCTCATTGTTGTTTGTCGTGTTCTTCATCATATGCCTGATTTGGATGCGGCTCTCTCACTGTTTCATCAACATCTGAGAGAAAATGGACAACTTTTACTTGCTGATTTTACCAAGACAGAAGCTAACCATCATGGGTTTGATTTAGCTGAACTGGAAAAACAGCTAATTGAGCATGGTTTTTCATCTGTGCATAGTCAGATCCTCTATAGCGATGAAGACCTGTTTCAAGGAAATTACTCAGAACTCTTTTTAACAGTAGCCCAAAAATCACTCGCCTAGTCAGGGAGTGATTTTTCTATAAGGATGGAAAAAAGGAGGGAAATTTGATAAGATAGGAATATGGATTTTGAAAAAATTGAACAAGCTTATACCTATTTACTAGAGAATGTCCAAGTCATT
The DNA here is from genome assembly GCF_042436615.2 of Streptococcus bovismuti. Classification (GTDB taxonomy): domain Bacteria; phylum Bacillota; class Bacilli; order Lactobacillales; family Streptococcaceae; genus Streptococcus. The sequence continues at coordinate 20,574 of NZ_JBHMFR020000011.1, forward strand.
CAAAGTGATTTGGCGACCAACTTTTATGACGCCCTTGTGGAGCAAAATAGTATCTATCTGGATGGTGAAACTGAGCTAGAGCAGGTCAAAGAGAACAATCAAGCTCTTAAGCGTTTAGCGCTACGCAAAGAAGAATGGCTCAAGACCTACCAGTTTCTCTTGATGAAGGCTGGGCAGACAGAGCCCCTACAGGCCAATCACCAGTTTACACCGGATGCTATTGCCTTACTTTTGGTGTTTATTGTGGAAGAGTTGTTTAAAGAGGAGGAAATTACTATCCTCGAAATGGGTTCTGGGATGGGAATTTTGGGCGCTACTTTCTTGACCTCGCTTGATAAAAAGGTGGATTACTTGGGAATGGAAGTGGATGATTTGCTGATTGATTTGGCAGCTAGTATGGCAGATGTAATTGGTTTGCAGGCTGGCTTTGTCCAAGGAGATGCCGTTCGTCCACAAATGCTCAAAGAAAGCGATGTGGTCATCAGCGACTTGCCTGTCGGCTATTATCCTGATGATGCCGTTGCGTCGCGCCATCAAGTTGCTTCTAGTCAAGAACATACTTACGCCCATCACTTGCTCATGGAACAAGGACTTAAGTATCTCAAGTCAGACGGATATGCTATTTTTCTAGCTCCGAGTGATTTGTTGACCAGTCCTCAAAGTGACTTGTTGAAAGGTTGGTTGAAAGAGGAGGCAAGTCTGACTGCCATGATTAGTTTGCCTGAAAATCTCTTTGCCAGTGCTAAACAATCCAAGACGATTTTTATCTTACAGAAGAAAAGTGAAACAGCAGTAGATCCTTTTGTTTATCCACTTGCTAGCTTGCAAGATGCAAGTGTTTTAATGAAATTTAAAGAAAATTTTCAAAAATGGACTCAAGGTACTGAAATATAAAATAGATTTTGTTATAATAGATGAAAACGCTTAAAAGAGGAGTCTTGTTATGACAAAAACAATTGCAATCAATGCGGGAAGTTCAAGTTTGAAATGGCAATTATACTTAATGCCAGAAGAAAAAGTATTGGCGAAAGGTTTGATTGAACGTATCGGTTTGAAAGATTCAATTTCAACTGTAAAATTTGATGGTCGTTCTGAACAACAAATTTTGGATATCGAAAATCATACACAAGCTGTAAAAATCTTATTGGATGACTTGATTCGTTTCGATATTATCAAGGCTTATGATGAGATTACAGGTGTTGGACACCGTGTTGTTGCCGGTGGAGAATATTTCAAAGAATCAACAGTCGTTGAGGGAGATGTTTTAGAAAAAGTTGAAGAGTTGAGCTTGTTGGCTCCTCTCCATAATCCAGCCAATGCAGCAGGTGTTCGTGCCTTCAAGGAATTGTTGCCAGACATTACCAGTGTAGTTGTTTTTGATACTTCATTCCACACAACTATGCCAGAGAAAGCTTATCGCTACCCTCTACCAACAAAATATTACACAGAAAACAAGGTTCGTAAATATGGTGCCCACGGTACAAGTCACCAGTTTGTAGCAGGAGAAGCTGCAAAACTCTTGGGCCGTCCATTAGAAGACTTGAAATTGATTACTTGCCATATCGGTAATGGAGCTTCTATCACAGCAGTTAAGGGCGGTCAATCTGTCGATACTTCAATGGGATTCACTCCACTTGGTGGTGTGATGATGGGAACACGTACAGGAGATATTGACCCAGCTATCATTCCTTACTTAATGCAATATACAGAGGACTTTAATACTCCTGAAGACATTAGTCACGTTCTTAATCGTGAATCAGGACTAATGGGGGTTTCAGGTAAATCTAGTGATATGCGTGATGTGATTGCTGCCATGAAAGAAGGGGACCACGATGCCACTTTGGCTTATGAAATGTATGTTGACCGTATCCAAAAACATATCGGTCAATACCTTGCAGTCTTAAATGGAGCAGATGCTATTATCTTTACTGCAGGTATAGGTGAAAATGCTGCAAACGTACGTGAAGATGTTATTTCAGGTATCTCTTGGTTCGGCTGTGATGTTGACCCAGAGAAGAATGTCTTTGGTGTGACAGGAGACATCTCAACAGAGGCAGCGAAAATCCGTGTCTTGGTTATTCCAACAGATGAAGAATTAGTCATTGCTCGTGATGTTGAACGCTTGAAAAAATAAGTAAAACTAGAAAAAATATTCCGTACAAGGAGTTGGAAAAGTGATTTTTCCAGCTTCTTTTTCTGATGAAATTGTCCAAAACCTTGCTATGATTGGCTTTTTTGAAAAATATGGTATAATAGTAGTAATTTAATAGATGGAGTTGAGTTTTGAAGAAAAACTTTCGTGTAAAAAGAGAGAAAGATTTTAAGGCGATTTTCAAGGAAGGAACAAGTTTTGCTAACCGAAAATTTGTTGTTTACAAATTAGAAAATCAAAAAAACCATTTTCGAGTAGGTCTATCAGTTAGCAAAAAGCTGGGAAATGCCGTCACTAGAAATCAAATCAAGCGACGGATTCGGCATATTATCCAGAATGCAAAAGGGAGTCTGGTAGAAAAGGTAGACTTTGTTGTCATTGCTCGAAAAGGGGTCGAAACCTTGGAATACGCAGAGATGGAGAAAAATCTACTCCACGTATTAAAATTATCAAAGATTTACCAGGAAGGAAATGGGAGTGAAAAAGAAACTACAGTTGACTAGTTTGCTAGGACTGTCTCTATTTATCATGACAGCCTGTGCGACAAATGGGACAACTAGTGATATTACAGCAGATTCGACTGATTTTTGGAGTAAATTGGTTTACTTCTTTGCAGAAGTCATTCGCTTTTTATCGTTTGATATCAGTATCGGAGTGGGGATTATTCTCTTTACAATCTTGATTCGTACAGTGCTCTTGCCAGTCTTTCAAGTGCAAATGGTAGCGTCTAGAAAAATGCAGGAAGCTCAACCACGCATTAAGGCGCTTCGAGAACAATATCCAGGTCGCGATATGGAAAGCAGAACCAAATTAGAGCAGGAAATGCGTAAAGTCTTTAAAGAAATGGGTGTCAGACAGTCGGATTCTCTTTGGCCGATTTTGATTCAGATGCCACTTATCTTGGCCTTGTTCCAAGCTCTATCAAGGGTTGACTTTTTGAAGACAGGTCATTTCTTATGGATTAACCTTGGTGGTGTGGATACAACACTTGTTCTTCCGATTTTAGCAGCAGTATTTACCTTTTTAAGTACTTGGCTGTCTAATAAAGCCTTGTCTGAGCGAAATGGAGCTACGACTGCGATGATGTATGGGATTCCAGTCTTAATCTTTATCTTTGGGGTTTATGCTCCGAGCGGAGTCGCTCTCTACTGGGCAGTGTCCAATGCCTATCAAGTCTTGCAAACCTATTTCTTGAACAATCCATTCAAGATTATTGCAGAGCGCGAGGCCGTAGTACAGGCACAAAAAGATTTGGAAAATAGAAAAAGAAAAGCCAAGAAAAAGGCTCAGAAAACGAAATAATAAGGAGGAATCTGGTAATGGTAGTATTTACAGGTTCAACTGTTGAAGAAGCAATCCAGAAAGGATTGAAAGAATTAGATATCCCAAGACTGAAGGCTCATATCAAAGTCATTTCTCGTGAAAAAAATGGATTTCTTGGTTTGTTTGGTAAAAAACCAGCTCAAGTTGATATTGAAGCTATTAGTGAAACAACGGTCATTAAAGCTAATCAGCAGGCTGTCAAGGGTGTTCCCAAAGAAATTAATGAACAAAATGAACCGGTCAAAACAGTCAGTGAAGCAACCGTTGATTTGGGGCATGTTGTAGAAGCAATTAAAAAGATTGAAGAGGAAGGTCAAGGGGTTTCTGATGAAGTCAAGGCTGAAATCTTGAAAAATGAAAAACATGCCAGCACTATTTTGGAAGAAACTGGACATATTGAGATTTTAAATGAATTACAGCTTGAAGAAGCTGGTTTCGGAGAAGAAGTAGAAACTCCTATTGCTGAGACTCAAGCGGAACAAACTGAAAGTCAAGAATTAGAAGATTTGGGCTTAAAGGTGGAACCGAGCTTTGATATTGAACAAGTAGCTACGGAAGTAACGACTTATGTTCAAACGATTATTGATGATATGGACGTTGAGGCGACGATTTCAAATGACTATAACCGTCGTAGCATCAATCTACAAATTGATACTAATGAGCCAGGTCGTATCATCGGTTATCATGGTAAAGTCTTGAAGGCCTTGCAACTGTTGGCTCAAAATTATCTTTATAACCGCTATTCAAGAACTTTCTACATTACTATTAATGTTAATGATTACGTTGAACACCGTGCAGAAGTCTTGCAGACCTATGCGCAAAAATTGGCGACTCGTGTTTTAGAAGAAGGTCGTAGCCATCAGACAGATCCTATGTCAAATAGTGAACGCAAGATTATCCACCGTATTATTTCACGTATGGATGGCGTGACTAGTTACTCTGAAGGTGATGAGCCAAATCGCTATGTCGTTGTAGATACAGAATAAGTAAAATCAGGTTTATCCTGATTTTTTGCTAGCTAGAGGAGGTTAAACGGATGTTGAATAAGATAAGAGACTATCTAGACTTTGCAGGTTTGCAGTACCGTAATCCAGATAAAGCTGGGGAAGAACGAGAGAAAATGCTGGAATTCCGCCATAAAGGTCAAGAGGCTCGAAAAGCCTTTACAGAACTGGCTAAAGCATTTCAGATAAGTCATCCAGAATGGCAACTCCAACAGACAAGTCAGTGGATGAACCAAGCGCAGCGTTTGAGACCACACTTATGGGTTTATCTACAGCGTGAGGGGAAAGTGACAGAACCTATGATGGCTCTTCGTTTGTATGGAACACCTGCTGACTTTGGAATTTCCTTAGAGGTCAGTTTCATCGAGCGTAAGAAAGATGAGCGAACTCTAGGCAAGCAGGCCAAAGTTTTAAAAGTTCCAACCGTTGAAGGTGTTTATTATCTAGTCTACTCTGATGGTCAAAGTCAACGGTGGGAGGCGAACGAAGAAAATCGTCAAATTTTAAGAAATAAACTATCCAATCAGGAAGTCCGAAAAGTGTTAGTTAAAATAGATGTCCCTATAACAGAGAATTCATCTGAAGAAGAAATCGTAGAAGCCCTACTGAAATCTTATGATAAAATTCTTCCATTTTATCTAGCTACGAGAAACTAAGCTAATCATTAAAATATCATAAATCATACAGTCCAAGAGTGAACAGTCCGCTGTGTAATTCTTGGTCTTTTTGTTTACGCTTTCAAATTATATAATAAACCTACAAAAACAATTCAAAAGGAGAACAATTATGGAAGTCATTTCAAGTGTTCTAAATTGGTTTTCTAGCAATATTTTGCAGAATCCCGCATTTTTCGTAGGTTTATTGGTGTTGATAGGATACGCACTTTTGAAAAAACCTGCCCACGACGTTTTCTCAGGGTTTGTTAAAGCAACAGTAGGGTATATGTTGCTCAATGTGGGTGCAGGTGGTTTGGTTACAACCTTCCGTCCGATCTTAGCAGCCCTTAACTACAAATTCCAAATTGGTGCAGCGGTTATCGACCCTTACTTTGGACTTGCTGCAGCAAACAACAAAATTGCAGCAGAGTTTCCAGATTTTGTTGGAACTGCAACTACAGCTCTATTGATTGGTTTCGGAATAAATATCTTGCTCGTAGCTCTTCGCAAGATCACGAAGGTAAGAACCCTCTTTATTACTGGTCACATCATGGTACAACAAGCTGCAACAGTATCTCTTATGGTTCTATTCTTAGTACCACAATTGCGCAATGCTTACGGTACAGCAGCGATTGGTATCATCTGTGGACTTTACTGGGCAGTTAGTTCAAATATGACTGTTGAGGCAACTCAACGCTTGACTGGTGGTGGCGGATTTGCGATTGGTCACCAACAGCAATTTGCAATCTGGTTTGTAGATAAAGTAGCAGGACGCTTTGGTAAGAAAGAAGAAAGTTTAGACAATCTTAAATTACCTAAGTTCCTCTCAATCTTCCACGATACAGTTGTTGCATCTGCTACCTTGATGCTCGTATTCTTCGGAGCCATTCTTTTAATCTTGGGTCCAGACATTATGTCTAACAAAGAAGTCATTACTTCAGGAACTCTATTCAATCCTGCTAAACAAGATTTCTTTATGTACATTATCCAAACAGCCTTCACCTTCTCAGTTTACTTGTTCGTTTTGATGCAAGGTGTTCGCATGTTCGTATCTGAGTTGACAAACGCCTTCCAAGGTATTTCAAACAAATTGTTGCCAGGTTCATTCCCAGCGGTTGACGTTGCAGCTTCTTATGGATTTGGTTCTCCAAACGCTGTCTTGTCAGGATTTGCCTTTGGTTTGATTGGTCAATTGATCACAATTGTCTTGCTCATCGTCTTTAAAAATCCGATTCTTATTATTACAGGATTTGTACCAGTGTTCTTTGACAATGCAGCCATTGCGGTCTATGCTGATAAACGCGGTGGATGGAAAGCGGCTGTTATCCTATCCTTCATCTCAGGTGTTCTCCAAGTTGCTTTAGGAGCTCTCTGTGTGGCCCTTCTTGACTTAGCATCTTACGGTGGTTACCATGGAAATATCGACTTTGAATTCCCATGGCTTGGATTTGGATACATCTTCAAATACCTTGGTATTGTTGGTTATGTACTTGTGTGTCTCTTCTTGCTTGTTATTCCTCAACTTCAATTTGCCAAAGCAAAAGATAAAGAGAAATATTACAACGGTGAAGTTCAAGAAGAAGCTTAGTATCTAGAAAAGGAGAAAATAAAATGGTTAAAGTATTAGCAGCGTGTGGAAATGGAATGGGTTCATCTATGGTTATCAAGATGAAGGTTGAAAATGCCCTCCGTAAGCTTAATCAAACAGATTTTACAGTCAATTCATGTAGTGTCGGTGAAGCTAAAGGTTTAGCAGCAGGATATGACATCGTAATCGCTTCTCTTCATTTGATTCAAGAATTGGAAGGGCGAACTAATGGGAAGTTAATTGGGCTTGACAATTTGATGGATGATAAAGAAATCACTGAAAAACTCAGTCAAGCACTACAGTAAAAGGTTGGAGGGGGCTGGATAGAAACTGAGAGTCATCGTTTCTGTCCTTCTCCCTCTTTAAATAAAGGAGGCAGATATGAATTTAAAACAAGCTTTAATTGACAATGACTCGATCCGACTAGGTTTAGAGGCTAACGATTGGAAAGAAGCAGTCAAGGTAGCGGTAGATCCCTTGATTGAAAGTGGAGCAATTTTGCCAGAGTATTACGATGCAATTATTGAATCGACTGAAGAATATGGTCCCTACTATATCTTAATGCCAGGTATGGCTATGCCCCATGCTAGACCTGAAGCTGGAGTGCAAAGAGATGCCTTTTCATTGATCACCTTACAAAATCCTGTTGTATTTTCAGATGGGAAAGAAGTTTCAGTTTTGTTGGCACTAGCAGCAACAAGCTCAAAAATTCACACAAGTGTAGCCATTCCACAGATTATTGCCTTGTTTGAATTAGAAGATTCTATCGCACGTTTACAGGCTTGCCAGACTAAAGAAGATGTCTTGGCGATGATTGAAGAATCTAAGAATAGCCCTTATCTCGAAGGATTAGATTTGGAAAGTTAGAAAGAGGAAAAAGAGATGACAAAAAGAATACCTAATTTACAAGTTGCATTAGACCATTCAGACTTGCAAGGAGCGATTAAAGCAGCTGTTTCTGTTGGTCAGGAAGTAGATATTATCGAAGCTGGAACTGTTTGCTTGCTTCAAGTTGGAAGTGAACTGGTTGAAGTCTTGCGTAGCCTTTTCCCAGATAAGATTATTGTGGCAGACACAAAATGTGCTGATGCTGGTGGAACAGTTGCTAAAAATAATGCGGTTCGTGGAGCAGATTGGATGACTTGTATCTGTTGTGCAACTATCCCTACTATGGAAGCGGCTCTAAAGGCTATCAAGACTGAACGTGGAGACCGAGGCGAAATCCAGATTGAACTTTATGGCGATTGGACTTTTGAACAAGCTCAGCTTTGGCTAGATGCTGGTATCTCACAAGCTATTTATCACCAATCTCGTGATGCACTTCTTGCTGGTGAGACTTGGGGTGAAAAAGACCTTAATAAGGTTAAAAAACTCATCGACATGGGCTTCCGTGTGTCTGTAACAGGTGGTCTAGATGTAGATACTCTCAAACTATTTGAAGGCGTTGATGTCTTTACCTTCATCGCAGGTCGTGGAATTACAGAAGCTGCGGATCCAGCAGGAGCAGCGCGTGCCTTCAAGGATGAAATCAGACGAATTTGGGGGTAAACCATGGCACGTCCAATTGGAATTTATGAAAAGGCAACCCCGACACACTTTACTTGGCTAGAACGTTTAAATTTTGCCAAGGAGTTAGGCTTTGATTTTGTCGAGATGTCTATTGATGAACGTGACGAGCGTTTAGCAAGACTGGACTGGAGCAAGGACGAGCGTTTGGAAGTTGTCAAAGCAATCTATAAAACTGGTGTTCGTATTCCTTCTATCTGTTTTTCAGGCCATCGTCGCTACCCATTGGGATCAAATGATCCAGTTATAGAGGAAAAATCTCTAGAACTCATGAAAAAATGTATTGAATTAGCCCAAGACTTGGGAGTTCGTACTATTCAATTAGCTGGTTACGACGTTTATTATGAGGAAAAGTCACCCCAGACACGCCAACGTTTTATCAAAAATTTGAGAAAAGCCTGTGACTGGGCTGAAGAGGCTCAGGTGGTACTTGCTATTGAAATTATGGATGATCCTTTCATCAATAGCATCGAAAAATACTTGGCTGTAGAAAAAGAGATTGACTCTCCCTACCTCTTTGTATACCCAGATATTGGTAATGTATCTGCATGGCATAATGATGTCTACAGTGAATTTTATCTTGGGCATCATGCCATCGCAGCTCTCCATCTCAAGGATACTTATGCAGTGACAGAAAGTTCAAAGGGCCAGTTCCGAGATGTAACTTTTGGGCAAGGTTGTGTTAAATGGGAAGAAGCTTTCGATATTTTAAAACAAACCAATTATAATGGACCTTTCCTAATCGAAATGTGGTCTGAAAATTGTGAAACTGTAGAAGAAACACGCGCAGCCATTCAAGAGGCGCAAGCTTTTCTCTATCCACTAATTAAGAAAGCAGGTTTGATGTAAGATGAATCAAGTAATAAACGATATGCGTAAACGAGTCTGTAATGCCAATCAATCATTACCAAAACATGGGCTTGTTAAATTTACCTGGGGAAATGTATCGGAAGTCAATCGCGAACTAGGTGTCATTGTTATTAAACCATCAGGCGTTGATTATGACGAATTGACACCTGAAAACATGGTGGTGACGGACTTGGATGGCCAAATTCTAGAAGGAGATTTAAGACCATCTTCTGACCTCCCAACTCATGTGCAGTTATATAAGGCATGGCAAGAGATTGGTAGTGTGGTCCACACCCATTCGACAGAAGCAGTTGGTTGGGCACAGGCTGGACGTGATATTCCTTTCTATGGAACAACCCATGCAGACTATTTTTACGGTTCAATCCCTTGCGCCCGTAGTTTGACCAAGGACGAAGTAGAAGTGGCCTATGAAAAAGATACTGGCCTGGTTATCGTAGAAGAGTTTGAACGTCGCGGACTTAACCCGGTTGAAGTACCAGGAATTGTTGTACGCAATCACGGTCCATTCACCTGGGGCAAAAATCCAGAGAATGCCGTTTATCACTCTGTCGTATTAGAGGAAGTATCAAAGATGAATCGCTTTACAGAACAAATCAATCCAAGAGTTGAACCTGCTCCCCAGTACATTCTAGAAAAGCACTACCAACGTAAGCATGGACCAAATGCTTATTACGGTCAAAAGAAATAAGAAATTGAATTGAAAAGAGGCTAGGACCTTTCGATCCAAGCCTCGCTTTTGTAATTGTAAGTATTCGTTATTAAGAGACTACTGTTGATAATTGAAATGCGTTAGTGAATGTGATACTATTATAAAGTTGTTTTCAAGGCAGTTGATTGATAGAGGAGTATGAAATATGGTACTGGATAAGGCAAGTTGTGATTTGCTTCAATATTTGATGGATCAAGAAACGTCCAAAACGATTATGGCGATTTCGAAAGATTTGAAAGAGTCAAGAAGGAAAATTTATTATCACATTGACAAAATCAATGCTGCTCTGGGTGACGAGGCGCTTCACATCATTAGTATTCCACGAATTGGTATTCACTTAACGGAAGAGCAGAGAAATGCTTGTTGTGAACTATTATCGGAAGTAGATTCGTACGATTATATCATGAGTGCTCATGAACGTATGATGATAATGTTACTATGGATAGGTATTTCTAAAGAACGTATTACGATTGAAAAATTGATGGAGTTAACAGAGGTGTCTAGGAATACTGTTCTCAATGATTTGAATAGTATTCGTTATCAACTAACTTTGGAACAATATCAGGTGACCTTGCAAGTGAGCAAGTCACAGGGATACCATCTTCATGCCCACCCTCTTAATAAAATTCAGTATCTTCAATCGCTTCTATATCATATTTTTATGGAGGAAAATGCCACTTTTGTATCTATTTTAGAAGATAAGATGAAAGAGAGGTTAGATGGTGAGTGTTTGCTTTCTGTTGAAATGAACCAATTTTTTAAGGAACAGGTTCCTTTAGTTGAACAAGATTTAGGGAAGAAAATAAACCATCATGAAGTAACTTTTATGTTGCAGGTTCTACCTTATTTGCTGTTAAGCTGTCATAATGTTGAACAGTATCAAGAAAGACATCAGGATATAGAGAAAGAATTTTCTTTGATAAGAAAAAGAATAGAGTATCAGGTGTCTAAGAAATTAGGAGAACGATTGTTTCAAAAGTTTGAAATTTCTTTGTCAGAACTTGAAGTTTCTCTTGTAGCTGTTCTTCTCCTCTCCTATCGTAAAGATTTGGATATTCATGCAGAAAGTGATGATTTTCGGCAATTAAAACTTGCTTTAGAAGAATTTATCTGGTATTTTGAATCACAAATCCGAATGGAGATTGAGAACAAGGATGATTTGTTAAGAAATTTGATGATCCACTGTAAAGCCTTGTTATTTAGAAAGACTTACGGTATTTTTTCTAAAAATCCTCTAACAAAACAAATTCGATCCAAGTATGGAGAATTATTTTTAGTCACTAGAAAATCTGCGGAAATTTTAGAAGGAGCATGGTTTATTCGGCTAACAGATGATGATATTGCCTATTTGACGATTCATATTGGAGGATTTTTAAAGTATACACCATCGTCTCAAAAAAATATGAAAAAAGTTTATCTCGTTTGTGATGAAGGTGTTGCGGTTTCGAGACTTTTGCTGAAACAATGCAAACTTTATTTTCCAAATGAGCAAATTGGCACTGTATTTACAACAGAACAATTTAAGAGTGTGGAAGATATTGCACAAGTTGATGTAGTGATTACTACTAATGATGATTTGGATAGCAGATTTCCGATTTTAAGGGTTAATCCTATCCTTGAAGCAGAAGATATTTTGAAAATGCTAGACTATCTTAAACACAATATATTTCGTAATGAGAGCAAAAGTTTCAGTGAAAATCTTTCTAGTCTTATTTCGTCTTATATTGTAGACAGCAAGTTGGCTAGTAAGTTTCAAGAAGAGGTTCAAACACTTATAAATCAAGAAATAGTAGTTCAAGCTTTTTTGGAAGATATTTGAAGGACAGTCCAATGATGAACACAAACCTGTGTTTTTCTTGGTCTTTTTTAGTGTTTTGAAGGGTGGTATACTAATCTCAAAGATAACAATTATATCCAAAGGAGGCAACATATGCCAAACGTCAAAGAAATTACAAGAGAGTCATGGATTTTAGCTACTTTCCCAGAGTGGGGAACATGGTTGAACGAAGAAATAGAAGAAGAAGTCGTACCTGAAGGCAACTTTGCCATGTGGTGGCTAGGCAACTGTGGTACTTGGATTAAGACACCAGGTGGTGCTAACGTTGTCATGGACCTTTGGTCAAACCGTGGAAAATCAACCAAAAAAGTGAAAGATATGGTTCGTGGGCACCAAATGGCAAATATGGCAGGTGTTCGTAAGTTGCAACCAAACTTGCGTGTTCAGCCAATGGTTATCGATCCATTTGCTATCAACGAACTAGACTATTACTTAGTTTCACACTTCCATAGTGATCATATCGACCCATACACAGCTGCAGCAATTCTCAACAATCCTAAGTTAGAGCATGTTAAGTTTATCGGTCCTTACCACTGTGGACGAATCTGGGAAGGATGGGGTGTTCCAAAAGAACGTATCATCGTTGTTAAACCAGGTGACACCATCGAATTAAAAGATATGAAGATTCATGCAGTAGAATCATTTGACCGTACTTGCTTGGTAACTCTTCCAGTGAACGGTGCTGATGAGACAGGCGGTGAACTTGCTGGCTTAGCTGTTACAGATGAAGAAATGGCTCAAAAGGCTGTTAACTATATCTTTGAAACACCAGGTGGAACCATCTATCATGGTGCAGATTCTCACTTCTCAAACTATTTTGCAAAACATGGTAAAGACTTTAAAATTGATGTTGCTTTGAATAACTATGGTGAAAATCCGGTAGGTATCCAAGATAAAATGACATCTATCGACCTTCTTCGTATGGCAGAAAATCTGCGTACCAAAGTCATTATCCCAGTTCACTATGATATCTGGTCTAACTTCATGGCTTCCACTAATGAGATTCTAGAACTTTGGAAAATGAGAAAAGATCGCTTGCAATACGATTTCCATCCATTTATCTGGGAAGTCGGCGGTAAGTACACTTATCCTCAAGATCAACACTTAGTAGAATACCATCATCCACGTGGTTTTGATGATTGTTTTGAACAAGACTCTAACATTCAATTTAAAGCTTTGCTATAATATAAAAATATTCTTTGGAGGTTATCCGTATGTTGCATGATACGGATAATTTTCATATAATAGTAAAATAGAATGTGTGATTCAATAATCACCTCAAATAGAAAGGAAATTCTATGTCAAATCTATCTGTTAATGCAATTCGTTTCCTAGGTATTGACGCTATCAACAAAGCCAACTCAGGTCACCCAGGTGTGGTTATGGGAGCGGCTCCGATGGCTTATAGCCTCTTTACAAAACAACTTCGTATCAATCCAGCTCAACCAAACTGGATTAACCGCGACCGCTTTATTCTTTCAGCAGGCCATGGTTCAATGCTTCTTTATGCCCTTCTTCACCTTTCTGGTTTTGAAGATGTCAGCATGGATGAGATTAAGAGCTTCCGTCAATGGGGTTCAAAAACACCAGGTCACCCAGAATTTGGCCATACAGCAGGAATTGATGCTACGACAGGTCCTTTAGGTCAAGGGATTTCAACTGCCACTGGTTTTGCCCAAGCAGAACGTTTCTTGGCAGCCAAATATAACCGCGAAGGCTACAATATCTTTGACCACTATACTTACGTTATCTGTGGAGACGGAGACTTGATGGAAGGTGTCTCAAGTGAGGCGGCTTCATACGCAGGCTTGCAAAAACTAGACAAATTGGTTGTTCTTTATGATTCAAATGACATCAACTTGGATGGTGAGACAAAGGATTCCTTTACAGAAAGTGTTCGTGACCGTTACAATGCCTACGGTTGGCATACTGCCTTGGTAGAAGATGGAACAGACTTGGAAGCAATCCATGCTGCTATCGAAACAGCTAAAGCTTCAGGCAAACCATCTTTGATTGAAGTGAAGACGGTTATTGGATACGGTTCTCCAAACAAACAAGGAACTAATGCCGTACATGGGGCTCCTCTTGGAGCAGATGAAACTGCAGCAACTCGTCAGGCTCTTGGTTGGGACTACGAACCATTTGAAATTCCAGAACAAGTTTACGCTGATTTCAAAGAACATGTTGCAGACCGTGGTGCATCAGCTTATGAAGCTTGGACAAAATTAGTTGCAGATTATAAAGAAGCTCACCCAGAACTAGCTGCAGAAGTAGAAGCCATCATCGACGGACGCGATCCAGTTGAAGTGACTCCAGCAGACTTCCCAGCTTTAGAAAATGGCTTCTCTCAAGCAACTCGTAATTCAAGCCAAGATGCCTTGAACGTTGTGGCGGCTAAGTTGCCAACCTTCTTGGGTGGATCAGCTGACTTAGCTCACTCAAACATGACTTATATCAAGACTGACGGACTTCAAGACGACGCCAATCGCTTGAACCGTAACATTCAGTTTGGTGTTCGTGAATTTGCAATGGGAACTATCTTGAACGGGATGGCCCTTCACGGTGGACTTCGTGTATACGGTGGAACTTTCTTCGTCTTCTCTGACTATGTGAAGGCAGCTGTCCGTTTGTCAGCCTTGCAAGGACTTCCTGTGACCTATGTCTTTACCCATGATTCTATTGCAGTTGGGGAAGATGGGCCAACACACGAACCAGTTGAACACTTAGCAGGTCTCCGTGCTATGCCAAATCTAAATGTTTTCCGTCCAGCAGATGCGCGTGAAACTCAAGCAGCTTGGTACCTTGCAGTGACAAGTGAGAAAACACCAACTGCTCTTGTCTTGACACGTCAAAACTTGACTGTTGAAGAGGGAACAGACTTCGACAAGGTTGCTAAAGGTGCTTATGTTGTCTATGAAAATGAAGCAGACTTTGATACCATCTTGATTGCGACAGGTTCAGAAGTCAATCTAGCTGTCTCAGCTGCTAAAGAATTGGCTAGTCAAGGCGAAAAAGTCCGCGTAGTCAGCATGCCATCTACAGATGTCTTTGATAAACAAGATGCAGCATACAAGGAAGAAATTCTTCCAAATGCAGTTCGTCGTCGTGTCGCAGTCGAAATGGGTGCAACTCAAAACTGGTACAAATATGTTGGACTAGATGGTGCCGTTCTAGGTATTGATACCTTCGGAGCCTCTGCTCCAGCACCAAAAGTATTGGCAGAATATGGCTTTACTGTTGAAAATCTTGTAAAAGTCGTTCAAAACTTGAAATAATCCTAAAAATCAGGGCGCAAGCTCTGGTTTTTCTTACTAGAAAAGCAAGGTACAATCTTGTAAAAGTAGCTGAAATTTGATATAGTAGTCCTATGTAAAAGACAAAGGAGAAGAAAATGAATCCAAATTATACATTTTTAATTATGCTTGTAGCGATGTTTGCCTTGATGTTCTTTATGCAACGCTCTCAAAAGAAACAAGCACAAAAACGTATGGAAAGCTTGAATAAACTACAAAAAGGCTATGAAGTGATTACAATCGGTGGACTTTACGGAACAGTCGATGAAGTAGATACTGAGAAGAGAACGATTGTTCTTGATGTAGATGGAGTTTACTTGACTTTTGAACTAGCTGCTATCAAGACCGTATTACCGCCGAAAGAAACAGCTTCACTAGAAGGCGCAATTGAAAAATAAGACGGGATTACTAACTCCCGTTTTTCTATAAAAGAAAGGAAATGGGATGAAAAAACTAGTCTTTGTCTGTCTGGGGAATATTTGCCGTAGTCCTATGGCTGAGTTTGTTATGAAATCAATGACAGATAATTATGAAATCCAAAGTCGAGCGACTTCTTCTTGGGAACATGGCAATCCGATTCATAAGGGAACTCAAGGGATTTTTCAACAGTATCAGATTCCTTATGATAAAGGCAAGACATCGCTTCAGATTAGTAAGGAAGATTTTGAAGCCTTTGATTATATTATCGGTATGGATGCTTCAAATGTTTCTGACTTACGTCAGATGTGTCCAGCAGACTGTAAAGATAAGATTTACTCATTCGCATCTGAAAGTGTTCCAGATCCTTGGTATACAGGAGATTTTGAGGAAACCTATCAGCGTGTTCAAGAGGGTTGTCAAGCTTGGTTAGAACGTTTAGAAAAGGGGAGTGAAGATGGAAAATCTTAAGAATTTTTACGACAAGTATCGTATCTATCTGACTCGTCCACGTTTAGAGATTTTGGCAGTAGTTACGATTGTTTTTTGTGCTGTACTCGTCTTTTTTCTAAATATTCCCGGAAAAGGCGTTCTAAAGCTTGATAATGGAACGATTGTTTACGATGGCAGTCTTGTACGTGGTAAAATGAATGGCCAAGGTACCATTACTTTCCAAAATGGGGACCAGTATACTGGTGGTTTCAACAATGGAGCCTTCAACGGAAAAGGTACCTTTCAATCTAAAGAAGGCTGGACCTACGAAGGTGATTTTGTAAATGGTCAGGCTGAAGGAAAAGGGAAACTAACAACAGAACAAGAAGTCGTTTATGAAGGGACTTTTAAACAAGGCGTTTTTCAACAAAAATAAAGCCTCCTTATCAAAGGAGGTATTGTTATCATTTAAAAGTAAGCGCTTACTAGAAAATCTATCTCTTTCCAAGCTCCTCTTCCAATCAAGCTTGTGAAATAAAAAAATATTTGAAATTCATTTCACAAACTCTAAAGAAAAAACTTGATAAGTAAAGAAAATGAGAAAAAATTCACAAATAATAAAAAATTCTTTGTGAAATGTTTATGAAACTGTTTACAAAGTTGAAATAATGCGTTATAATAAACTTGTGAAAAAATTAACAAAGGATATCGATCCTTGAAAGCTATGGAGGAAAATATGGCTGATAAAAAAACTGTGACACCAGAAGAAAAGAAACTCGCTGCTGAAAAGCATGTCGATGGCTTGGTGCAAAAAGCTTTAGTTGCTCTTGAGGAAATGCGTAAACTCGACCAAGAACAGGTCGACTACATCGTAGCTAAAGCGTCAGTGGCAGCTTTGGATGCCCACGGAGAATTGGCTTTACATGCCTTTGAAGAAACAGGACGTGGTGTATTTGAAGATAAAGCAACTAAGAACTTGTTTGCTTGTGAACATGTAGTAAACAACATGCGTCACACTAAGACAGTTGGCGTTATCGAAGAAGACGATGTAACAGGATTGACTCTCATCGCTGAACCGGTTGGTGTTGTCTGTGGTATTACTCCTACAACAAACCCAACATCAACAGCGATCTTTAAGGCATTGATTTCATTGAAGACTCGTAATCCAATCGTCTTTGCATTCCACCCATCAGCTCAAGAATCATCAGCTCACGCAGCTCAAATCGTTCGTGATGCTGCGATTAAAGCAGGAGCTCCTGAAAACTGTGTACAGTGGATCACTGAACCATCTATGGAAGCAACTAGTGCACTTATGAACCACGAAGGTGTTGCCACAATTCTTGCAACAGGTGGTAATGCCATGGTTAAAGCCGCATACTCATGTGGTAAACCAGCTCTTGGGGTAGGTGCCGGAAACGTTCCCGCTTATGTTGAAAAATCAGCTAACATCCGCCAAGCTGCACACGATATCGTCATGTCTAAATCATTTGATAACGGTATGGTCTGTGCATCTGAACAAGCGGTTATCATTGATAAAGAAATTTACGATGAATTTGTAGCAGAGTTCAAATCTTATCACACTTACTTTGTAAACAAAAAAGAAAAAGCTCTTCTTGAAGAGTTCTGCTTCGGCGTGAAAGCAAACAGCAAAAACTGTGCTGGTGCAAAATTGAATGCTGATATCGTTGGTAAACCAGCAACTTGGATTGCAGAGCAAGCAGGATTTACAGTTCCAGAAGGAACAAACATTCTTGCTGCAGAATGTAAAGAAGTTGGTGAAAATGAGCCATTGACTCGTGAAAAATTGTCACCAGTTATCGCAGTTTTGAAATCTGAAAGCCGTGAAGATGGTATTGCCAAAGCTCGTCAAATGGTTGAATTTAACGGTCTTGGACACTCAGCAGCCATCCATACAGCTGATGAAGAATTAACTAAAGAATTTGGTAAAGCTGTTAAAGCTATTCGTGTTATCTGTAACTCACCTTCTACTTTCGGTGGTATCGGGGACGTTTACAATGCCTTCTTGCCATCATTGACACTTGGATGTGGTTCTTACGGACGCAACTCAGTTGGGGATAACGTTAGCGCCATTAACCTCTTGAATATCAAAAAAGTCGGAAGACGGAGAAATAACATGCAATGGATGAAACTTCCTTCAAAAACATACTTTGAACGTGATTCAATTCAATACCTTCAAAAATGTCGTGACGTTGAACGTGTCATGATCGTTACTGACCATGCCATGGTAGAGCTTGGTTTCCTTGATCGTATCATCGAACAACTTGACCTTCGTCGCAATAAGGTGGTTTACCAAATCTTTGCTGATGTAGAACCAGATCCAGATATCACTACAGTTGAACGTGGTACTGAGATTATGCGTGCCTTCAAACCAGATACAATCATCGCTCTTGGTGGTGGATCACCAATGGATGCTGCTAAAGTAATGTGGCTCTTCTACGAGCAACCAGAAGTGGACTTCCGTGACCTTGTTCAAAAATTCATGGATATCCGTAAACGTGCCTTCAAGTTCCCATTGCTTGGTAAGAAGACTAAATTCATCGCGATCCCAACTACATCTGGTACAGGATCTGAAGTAACTCCATTTGCTGTTATCTCTGATAAAGCAAACAACCGTAAATACCCAATCGCTGACTACTCATTGACACCAACTGTGGCAATCGTAGACCCTGCTTTGGTATTGACAGTTCCTGGATTTGTTGCTGCTGATACTGGTATGGACGTATTGACTCACGCGACTGAAGCTTACGTATCACAAATGGCTAGTGACTACACTGACGGTCTTGCACTTCAAGCCATCAAGCTTGTATTTGAAAACCTTGAAAGCTCAGTTAAGAATGCAGACTTCCACTCACGTGAGAAAATGCATAACGCTTCAACAATCGCTGGTATGGCCTTTGCTAATGCCTTCCTAGGTATTTCTCACTCAATGGCACATAAGATTGGTGCGCAATTCCATACAATCCACGGTCGTACAAATGCAATCTTGCTTCCATACGTCATCCGCTACAACGGTACACGTCCAGCTAAGACAGCAACATGGCCTAAGTACAACTACTACCGTGCAGATGAAAAATACCAAGATATCGCACGCATGCTTGGACTTCCAGCTTCTACTCCAGAAGAAGGTGTGGAATCTTACGCAAAAGCTGTTTACGAACTTGGTGAGCGCGTAGGTATCCAAATGAACTTCAAAGCACAAGGAATCGATGAAAAAGAATGGAAAGAACATTCTCGTGAATTGGCCTTCCTTGCTTATGAAGACCAATGTTCACCAGCTAACCCACGTCTTCCAATGGTTGACCATATGCAAGAAATCATCGAAGATTCTTACTATGGCTACAAAGAAAGACCAGGACGCCGTAAATAATTGTTATCAGCCTAGAGGCAGGAGAAATCCTGTCTCTTTTTTTGTAGAACTGGAGTGGTGAAAATAATTTTTAGCTTTTCTATTTTCACTTTTCATCTGAAAAGGAAAGTGGGAAATGACTAGGTAGATAAAGAAAGACAGGAGTATAGGCTTTTGAAGGAGAAAGAAAAATAAGTGGGGTATAGACAAAAAACAATGCCCGTACTTGCAATTAAACTTAAATAGTTATATAATAGGTTTGTTGAAAGGTGATTTGTAGTGATTCAAGTTACTCTTTTCACAATAAAAATTTCATGATTTTCATAAGGAGGAAATCACTAATGGTAGTTAAAGTTGGTATTAACGGTTTCGGACGTATCGGTCGTCTTGCTTTCCGTCGTATCCAAAACGTAGAAGGTGTTGAAGTTACTCGTATCAACGACCTTACAGATCCAGTTATGCTTGCACACTTGTTGAAATATGACACAACTCAAGGTCGTTTCGACGGAACTGTGGAAGTTAGAGAAGGTGGATTTGAAGTTAACGGTAAATTCGTTAAAGTTTCTGCTGAACGTGATCCAGAACAAATCGACTGGGCTAACGACGGTGTAGACATCGTTCTTGAAGCAACTGGTTTCTTTGCTACTAAAGCAGCTGCTGAAAAACACTTGCACGCTGGTGGTGCTAAGAAAGTTGTTATCACTGCTCCTGGTGGATCAGATGTTAAAACAGTTGTATTTAACACTAACCATGACGTTCTTGATGGTACTGAAACAGTTATCTCAGGTGCTTCATGTACTACAAACTGTTTGGCTCCAATGGCTAAAGCTCTTCATGATAACTTTGGTGTTGTAGAAGGATTGATGACTACTATCCACGGTTACACTGGTGACCAAATGCTTCTTGATGGACCACACCGTAAAGGTGACCTTCGCCGTGCTCGTGCTGCTGCAGCTAACATCGTTCCTAACTCAACTGGTGCTGCTAAAGCAATCGGTTTGGTTATCCCTGAATTGAACGGTAAATTGGACGGAGCTGCTCAACGTGTTCCTGTTCCAACAGGTTCTGTAACTGAATTGGTAGCAGTTCTTGAAAAGAACGTTACTGTTGATGAAGTGAACGCAGCTATGAAAGCAGCTTCAAACGAATCATACGGTTACACAGAAGATCCAATCGTATCTTCAGATATCGTAGGTATGTCTTACGGTTCATTGTTTGACGCAACTCAAACTAAAGTTCTTGACGTTGACGGTAAACAATTGGTTAAAGTTGTATCATGGTACGACAACGAAATGTCATACACTGCACAACTTGTTCGTACTCTTGAATACTTCGCAAAAATCGCTAAATAATTCATGAGTCGATAAAAAGCAAGGCCTCTTGGTCTTGCTTTTCTTATATGGAAAAATGGATGACACAACAATCATCCATTCTTTTTTAATTCTTTTTCAAAAGTATCGGAAAGGGCAGTGAAGCTTAAATTCTCTAAAGTAAGTGGATGGGTAAAGGACAGACGAAAGGCGTGGAGCATAAGCCGACTTATCTTTGATTTGCTATTATAGAGAGGGTCGCCCAAAATAGGGAAGTTATGATGCGAAAGGTGCACACGAATCTGATGGGTTCGCCCTGTCTTTAGTTTGCAACGAACCAAGGAAGTCTTGTTTGAGAATTGCTTTAATCTGCTTACATGAGTTTCAGCGTATTGACCGTTTTTTGTATCAACTATTCTTTTTCTGCGGTCATGACGATCACGTCCGATTTTGTCCTTGAAAACAAGCTCTTTGCTGCTGATATTTCCGTTAACAAGTGCCCAATATTCTCTAGAAATCTCTTTTTTCTCCAATAAGCGATTGAGAATAGGCAGGATAAAAGGATTTTTAGCAAAAAGAACTAAACCGCTGGTTTCCATATCTAGACGATGAACGACATAACAGGTCTGGCCAACGTAGGCACTGACATGGTTAAGAAGAGCAATTTCGTTTGGTTGATTGCCGTGCGTTTTCATACCCTCGAGTTTGTTTACAATAATCAAGTGTTGGTCTTGATAAACTTCTTGAACTAAGTCCGGATTTCCCCAAGGGATTGTCTTTTTGGGATAATCTTCCTCGTCAAAAGCCAACTGGCAAACATCTCCAGGCTTCACTATCTCGTTCCAGTGAACTTCTTCTTGATTTATCAAAATATGCTTCTTGACTCTCAAAAAATGCCGGATTTTTCTAGGAATGAGGAGTTGCTCTTCTAGTAATTGCTTCACCGTCATTTGAGGTAAAGAGGCGGGTAATATAAATGTGAATTTCATACAGATATTGTAACAAAAAAAGCCCTATTTGGATAGGAAATAGCTAAATTCTTGTCTTCCTATGATGAAGATGATAAAATAAACGCATGAAATTAGATAAATTATTCGAGAAATTTCTTTCTCTTTTTAAAAAAGAAACAAGTGAACTAGAGGATTCTGATTCGACTAGCTTACGTCGCTCTCGTAGTGATCGAAAAAAATTAGCTCAAGTGGGTCCGATTCGAAAATTCTGGCGTCGCTATCATCTGACGAAAATCGTTGTTATACTAGGTTTGAGTGCAGGCTTGTTAGTCGGAACCTATTTGTTTGCTGTAGCCAAGTCAACCAATGTCAATGATTTGCAAAATGCCTTGAAAACTCGGACTCTCATTTTTGACCGTGAAGAAAAAGAGGCAGGTGCCTTGTCTGGTCAAAAGGGAACCTACGTTGAATTGACTGACATCAGTAAAAACTTGCAGAATGCTGTTATTGCGACAGAAGACCGTTCTTTCTATAAAAATGACGGGATTAACTATGGTCGTTTCTTCTTGGCTATTGTCACTGCTGGACGTTCAGGTGGTGGCTCTACCATTACCCAACAGCTGGCTAAGAACGCCTATCTATCGCAGGATCAAACTGTCGAGAGAAAAGCAAAAGAATTTTTCCTTGCCTTAGAATTAACAAAAAAATATAGTAAGGATCAGATCTTAACCATGTACCTTAACAACGCCTATTTTGGAAATGGTGTGTGGGGTGTAGAAGATGCGAGTAAGAAATACTTTGGAGTTTCTGCATCAGAAGTGAGTCTGGATCAAGCTGCGACTCTGGCAGGGATGCTAAAGGGTCCAGAGCTGTATAACCCCTTGAAATCTGTAGAAGATTCTACTAATCGTCGTGATACTGTCTTGCAAAATATGCTGGCAGCGGGTTATATTGATAAAAATCAAGAAACCGAAGCTGCAGAAGTTGATATGACTTCGCAATTGCACGATAAATATGAAGGAAAAATCTCAGATTACCGCTATCCTTCTTACTTTGATGCAGTGGTTAATGAAGCTGTTTCCAAGTATAATCTAACAGAGGAAGAGATTGTCAACAATGGCTACCGCATTTACACAGAGCTGGACCAAAACTACCAAGCAAATATGCAGGTTGTTTATGAAAATACCTCACTGTTTCCGAGGGCAGAGGATGGAACGTTTGCTCAATCAGGAAGTGTAGCTCTCGAACCGAAAACAGGGGGAGTTCGTGGAGTTGTTGGTCAAGTTGCTGACAATGATAAAACTGGATTCCGGAATTTCAACTATGCAACCCAATCAAAACGTAGTCCTGGTTCTACAATTAAGCCTTTAGTTGTTTATACACCAGCAGTTGAAGCAGGTTGGGCCTTGAATAAGCAGTTGGATAACCATACCATGCAGTATGACAGCTATAAAGTTGATAACTATGCAGGAATCAAAACGAGTCGAGAAGTTCCTATGTATCAAGCCTTGGCAGAATCGCTTAATCTACCTGCTGTTGCCACTGTTAATGACTTGGGTGTTGACAAGGCTTTTGAGGCCGGAGAAAAATTCGGACTCAACATGGAAAAAGTCGACCGTGTTCTTGGTGTGGCTTTGGGAAGCGGTGTCGAAACCAATCCTCTTCAAATGGCTCAAGCATATGCTGCCTTTGCAAATGAAGGTTTAATGCCGGAAGCTCATTTTATTAGTAGAATTGAAAATGCTAGTGGACAAGTTATTGCAAGCCATAAGAATTCACAAAAGCGGGTGATCGATAAGTCTGTAGCTGACAAGATGACCAGTATGATGTTGGGGACATTCACAAACGGAACAGGTATTAGTTCATCACCTGCAGATTATGTTATGGCTGGAAAAACTGGTACAACTGAAGCAGTTTTTAATCCGGTATATACAAGTGACCAGTGGGTAATTGGTTATACTCCGGATGTGGTGATTAGTCACTGGCTTGGTTTCCCTACGACTGATGAAAATCACTATTTAGCGGGTTCTACTTCAAACGGTGCAGCCCACGTCTTTAGAAACATTGCAAATACCATTTTACCTTATACGCCAGGAAGTACCTTTACAGTTGAAAATGCTTATAAGCAAAATGGAATTGCACCATCCAATACAAGTAGTCAAGTACAGAGTAATGAAACCAATCAGACGGATGATACCATTTCTGATATTAGAAGTCGTGCACAAAATCTGGTAGATGAGGCGAATCGTGCTATATCAGATGCTAAAATTAAGGAAAAAGCACAAACAATATGGGATTCGGTAGTCAATCTATTTCGTTAAGATGCTTGTCAAAGCCTAGCTTTCTTGTTATAATAGATAAGATGGAGGCGTTATGGCACTAAAAAAAGCAAGCCTAGCTTGTGCGGTTTGTGGTTCTAGAAACTATTCAATCAAGATCAGTGGAAACCCCAAACCAACACGACTAGAAGTAAATAAATTTTGTAAACATTGTGGTAAGTATACTACACACAGAGAAACGAGATAGGAGAGAGCGATGCGTTTTATTGGAGATATTTTTAGACTTCTTAAAGACACAACATGGCCAACTCGCAAGGAAAGCTGGAGAGATTTTCGTTCTATCATGGAATACACTGCTTTCTTTGTTGTGATTATTTATATTTTTGACAAGTTGATTGTTTCAGGTTTGATTCGATTTATTAACATTTTTTAGAAGAACCGTGGAGTTATACCCGCTAAAAGTCTTCTATTATGAAAGGAAGTATCATGGATAGTTTTGATAAAGGATGGTTTGTCTTGCAAACTTATTCTGGTTATGAAAATAAGGTAAAAGAAAATCTACTACAACGTGCACAAACCTACAATATGTTGGATAATATTTTACGTGTTGAAATTCCAACACAAACAGTGCAAGTTGAAAAAAATGGAAAGAGAAAAGAAGTAGAAGAAAATCGTTTTCCAGGTTATGTTCTTGTAGAAATGGTGATGACAGATGAAGCTTGGTTTGTTGTTCGAAACACACCAAACGTTACAGGATTCGTCGGATCTCACGGAAATAGATCAAAACCAACTCCATTATTGGAACAAGAAATCCGTGATATCTTGGTTTCTATGGGACAAACTGTACAAGAGTTTGATATTGATGTCGAAGTTGGTCAAACTGTACGTATTATTGATGGTGCTTTTGCAGATTATACTGGTAAGATTACAGAGATTGATAACAACAAAGTGAAGATGATTATCTCTATGTTTGGTAATGACACAGTAGCAGAAGTTAACCTAAATCAAATTGCAGAATTATAACCCTGAGAGAGGCATGTCCTCTCTTTTTTGTGCAGTTGAAGCGGTGTAGAGAACAGAACGGGAAAATAGGACAAAACTGTTTTTGAATCTGTTAGACTGTATCTAGAAAGGGGAACAATATGCTTAAAAAATTGTATGAAGAAGTCCAGGGAATTGTATATAAGTGTAGAAATGAATATCATCTCCATCTATGGGAATTATCAGATTGGGACCAAGAGGGAATGATCTGCCTATATGAGTTGATTAGCAAAGAAGAAGGACTTGTAGAAGATATACCACGTTTACGTAGATACTTCAAAACTAAGTTCCGGAATCGAATTCTAGATTATATCCGTAAACAAGAAAGTCAAAAACGAAGATATGATAAAGAACCCTATGAAGAAGTAGGTGAGATTAGTCATCGTATCAGTGAGGGCGGTCTGTGGCTAGATGATTATTATCTCTTTCATGAAACCCTAAGAGATTATAGAAACAAACAAAGTAAAGAGCAACAAGAAGAGTTAGAACGCATCTTAAGAAATGAACGCTTCCGAGGTCGTCAAAGAGTATTAAGGGACTTACGTATTGTGTTTAAAGAGTTTGACATCCGTACACATTAGGAAGTCATGAAAAAAATAGAAAAAAGATAAAAAAAGGTGTTGACAAAGTTTGAAAAGTGGGTATAATAGTAAGAGTTGAAAATAACAACTCAGGTCCGTTGGTCAAGGGGTTAAGACACCGCCTTTTCACGGCGGTAACACGGGTTCGAATCCCGTACGGACTAT
>NZ_JBHMFR020000012.1:0-36625 GCF_042436615.2 Streptococcus bovismuti
AGGTTCGACTCCTCTAGGGTGCATTTTTCTATTTAACTCGGGAAGTAGCTCAGCTTGGTAGAGTACTTGGTTTGGGACCAAGGTGTCGCAGGTTCGAATCCTGTCTTCCCGATTCATTACAGAGATACGTAAGCGTATCTTTTTTATTTGCTTTAAGGGAGAATCAGTTTGGTTCTCTCTTTTTTGGGGCTCTTTGTCAACTGTAGTGGGTTGAAGAAAAGCTAAGCTCGAGAAAGGACGACATTTGTCCTTTCTTTTTTGATGTTCAGAGCAATAAAAATCCGTTTTTTAAAGTTTTCAAAGTTCCGAAAACCAAAGGCATTGCGTTTGATAAGTTTGATGAGATTATTGGTTGCTTCCAATTTGGCGTTGGAATAGGGTAACTGAAGGGCATTGACGATTTTCTCTTTGTCCTTTAGAAAGGTTTTAAAGACAGTCTGAAAAAGAGGATGAACCTGCTTGAGATTGTCCTCAATGAGTCCGAAAAATTTCTTCGGCTCTTTATTCTGAAAGTGGAAAAGCAAGAGTTGATAGAGATGATAGTGGTGTTTCAAGTCTTCGGAATAGCTCAAAAGCTTGTCTAGGATTTCTTTATTGGTTAAGTGCATACGAAAAGTAGGGCGATAAAAACGTTTATCACTCAGTTTAAGACTATCCTGTTGAATGAGCCTCCAGTTACGCTTGATAGCCTTGTATTCATGAGATTTTCGTTCAAGTTGATTCATGATTTGGACACGAACACGACTCATAGCACGGCTTAGATGTTGTACAATGTGAAAGCGATCTAGAACGATTTTAGCACGCGGAAAAAGTTGTCTAGCTAAGTCATAGTAAGGACTAAACATATCCATAGTAATGATTTTCACTCGACAACGAACGGCTCTATCGTATCGAAGAAAGTGATTTCGGATGACAGCTTGTGTTCTACCTTCAAGAACAGCGATGATACTGAGGTTATCAAAATCTTGTGCAATGAAACTTATCTTTCCTTTTGTAAAGGTATATTCGTCCCAAGATATAATCTGTGGAAGGCGAGAAAAATCAGGTTTAAAGTGAAAGTCATTGAGCTTGCGAATGACAGTTGAAGTTGAAATAGACAACTGATGAGCAATGTCGGTCATGGAAGTTTTTTCAATCAGCTTCTGAGCAATCTTTTGGTTGATGATACGAGGTATTTGGTGATTTTTCTTGACGAGAGAAGTTTCAGCGACCATCATTTTAGAGCACTGATAGCACTTAAAACGGCGTTTTCTAAGGAGGATTCTAGTAGGTATACCAGTCGTTTCAAGGTAAGGAATCTTAGACGGTTTTTGAAAGTCATATTTCTTCATTAGGCTTCCGCAATCAGGACAAGATGGAGCCTCATAGTCTAGTTTAGCGATGATTTCCTTGTGTATACCCTTATTAATGATATCTATAATTTGGATATTAGGGTCTTTAATATCGAGTAGTTTTGTGATAGAATGTAATTGTTCCATATGATTCTTTCTAATGATAGTTTGGTCGCTTTTCATTATAGATCTTATGGGACTTTTTTTCTACACAAAATAGGCTCCATAATATCTATAGGGGATTTACCCACTACAAATATTATAGAACCTTTTTTGGTATGAGTAATTCATTTTATAAACTGATATTCAATTAAAATTTTGGTATACACATTTAAAATTAAGAGTTTTTATAAATTTTACTAATTTTTAAGAAAGAAATAAAAAGATTTTTTGGTGCAATGTATAATATATGTACTTTTAGGATAAAAATTTCTTCTCTTGAGTTTTTAAATAAGTATTAGTTTACATTATAGTCTAAATTTGATATCACTTTGATGGAAGTGACTATAAATTCTTTTGTATCCGTGTTTTGTTGTGAAATGTTTCTTGATTTTTTAAACAGAATCTTTTATGACATTTGTCATATTTCCTAGTGACAGAAGCATCTAGCTCTGCTAACTTCAAAAGTCTATAATTGAAGTATGAAATGGAGGAAGAAAAAATGAAACATAAAGTAATTGTTGCAATGAGTTTTGTAGCAGCAGGAGTTATGACCTATCTCATGTTTTCAGGGTTGGACGAGGATTTCTATCATTTTCCTTGGGAGCTATTTGCTGGCTTCGGAATCATCTCTTGGTTGATCCGAGAAGGATTAAAATTAGTCTCAGATGTGAAAAAGGAGTTTGAAAAATGAAAAAAGCGATTTTCTATCTTTTTATTGGACTGTCACTAGTGGTATGGTTGGTAGAAATGTTTACAGGTTGGTTTGATCAAGCCTTCCTTCACCAATTCATCCGTGGTGCCTGGGGATTAGGATTTATGATTTTTATCGCCTTTCCGATGGGAAAGGAGTGGCTGGAAGGAGAATATCATGAACATGATTAAGGTAGAAAGCTTAAATAAAAACATCAAGGGAAAGGCTGTTTTGAAGGATATTTCCTTTGAGGTAGCTGAAGGTGAATGTGTTGCCTTGATTGGGCCAAACGGGGCAGGAAAGACCACACTTTTGGACTGTTTGCTCGGAGATAAACTGGTCACCAGTGGACAAATATCAATCCAAGGATTGCCAGTGTCGAGCTCTAAGTTAGACTATACGAGATCCTATCTTCCTCAAGAGAATGTAATTGTTCAGAAATTAAAAGTTAAAGAGTTGATTGCTTTCTTTCAACGTATCTATCCAAATCCCTTGAGCGAGCAGGAAATCGATCAACTATTGCAGTTTGATAAGCAACAAAAAGACCAGTTTGCAGAAAAACTGTCAGGTGGGCAAAAGCGTCTCTTCTCTTTTGTCTTGACCTTGATTGGGCGACCAAAGCTTGTCTTCTTAGATGAGCCAACTGCTGCCATGGATACCTCTACCCGTCAACGTTTTTGGAAAATTGTTCAAGATTTAAAAAAACAAGGAGTCACCATCTTCTATTCGTCTCATTATATCGAAGAGGTAGAGCATACAGCTGACCGGATTTTGGTCTTGAATAAGGGAGAGTTGATTCGTGATACGACGCCTCTAGCCATGCGTAGTGAGGAAATTGAAAAGCATTTCATCCTTCCTTTGGCTTACAAGGAAGTCGTTGAGCAGTCAAACTTGGTTGAAAACTGGGTACAAAAACAGGATGCTCTACAAGTAGTCACACGAGAGGCAAATGCTTTCTGGCAACTGTTAGTTCAAGCAGGATGTAGCATACAAGAAATTGAAGTTAATAACCGCAGTTTGCTGGATACAATCTTTGAAGAAACACAAAAGGGAGATGACTAAGATGAAACGGTGGATCGCATTAAATAAGATAGAATTTCTATTGACCAAACGGCAACTAGTCTATTATTTATTATCAGTAGGGATGCCGACAGCCTTCTATTTATTCTTTTCAGGGATGTACCAGGAAACACCAGATGGACCAGCTAATTTTATGCGCGACTACCTCATCTCCATGACGGCCTTTTCCATGATGTCGACCGCTATCTTTTCATTCCCAGCTGTCTTACATACCGACAAGATCAATAACTGGCAGAAAACATTGCGCCATAGCCCCGTAAATATGGTAGAATATTATCTATCAAAGATAACAAGTATGATGGTTGATTATTTGGTCTCAATTCTGGTTGTTTTCTCAGTTGGGCATTTTGTAAGAGGTGTGGATATGTCTCTTGGAAACTGGATTGGGGCTGCACTTTTGCTGATAGTAGGAAGTGTAGCTTTTGTAGCCCTTGGTTTGGCCTTGACTCTCTTACCAACTAGTCAGTTGATGTCTGTCGTAGGCAATCTTCTTTACTTTGGCTTGGCTGTTTTAGGTGGACTCTGGATGCCCGTCTCTTTATTTCCAGATTGGATGCAAGCAATCGGGAAGCGCCTACCAAGCTATCAGTTGATGGAATTGATCAAGACCTTCTTGAATGAGGGTGGCCTCAATCTATCAGCCACAGTTTATCTACTTGTTTTTTCAGCAGTTTTGTTTGGTTTGACCATTTACCTTCAAGGTCATAAGGAGAATGCTTAATGCTTGAAAGACTGAAGAGCATAGACTATATGTATTGGGCCAGTTTGATTTTTATGCTTTTCCCCATCCTACCTGTAGTGACTGGGGAACTAGCTGTCTGGCATTTATTGATTGATATTCTATTTATAGTGGCGTATTTGGGTGTTTTAACAACTAAGATCCTTCGTCTATCCTGGATTTTCTGGGGGATCATGCTGGTCTATGTTGCTGGAAATACCGCCTTTGTTGCTGTGAACTATATCTGGTTCTTCTTTTTCCTTTCCAATCTCTTAATTTATCATTTTGGCGTACGTAGTTTTAATTCTTTACATGTCCGGACTTTTCTCCTTGCTCAAGTGCTTGTTGTGGGACAACTGTTGATTATTCAGAGAATCGAAGTTGGGTTTCTATTCTATCTACTTGTAATTCTTGCTTTTGTCGATTTGATGACTTTTGGTTTGGTTCGGATTCGTATTGTAGAGGATTTGAAAGAAGCGCAGGCCAAGCAAAATGCCCAGATAAATCTCTTGCTAGCTGAAAATGAACGTAGTCGTATCGGTCAGGATTTGCATGATAGCTTGGGCCATACCTTTGCTATGCTGAGTGTCAAGACAGATTTGGCCCTGCAGTTGTTTCAGATGGAGGCTTATCCACAGGTGGAGAAGGAATTAAAAGAAATTCAGCAGATAAGCAAGGATTCCATGAATGAAGTACGAACCATCGTGGAAAATCTGAAGTCACGGACCTTAGCTTCAGAACTTGAAACTGTCAAAAAGATGCTAGAAATTGCTGGCATTGAGGTTCAAGTTGACAATCACTTGGACAAGGCTAGCTTGACCCAGGGTATGGAGTCCACGGCTGCTATGATTTTGTTAGAACTGGCAACCAATATCATCAAGCATGCTAAAGCGTCTAAAGCTTACTTAAGATTAGAACGGACAGAGAAAGAACTCATTTTAACAGTAAGAGATGATGGTTGTGGTTTTACTTCTATAAAAGGGAATGAGCTCCATACAGTTCGAGATCGTGTCCTTCCATTTTCGGGAGAGGTAAATGTGATTAGTCAAAAACAACCGACAGAAGTTCAGGTTCGACTAGCTTATAAGGAGAGAATGTAGATGAAAGTATTAGTCGCAGAAGATCAAAGTATGTTGCGAGATGCTATGTGTCAATTGCTCACGCTTCAATCGGACGTGGAGTCTGTCCTTCAAGCCAAGAATGGGCAAGAAGCAATCCAGCTATTAGAAAAGGAATCAGTAGATATCGCCATTCTTGATGTCGAAATGCCTGTTAAGACAGGTCTTGAAGTCTTGGAGTGGATACGAGCAGAAAAGCTTGAAACAAAGGTGGTTGTAGTGACGACCTTCAAGCGCCCAGGGTATTTTGAACGTGCGGTCAAGGCTGGAGTGGATGCTTATGTATTAAAGGAACGAAACATTGCAGATCTCATGCAAACCTTGCACACCGTCCTCGAAGGACGTAAGGAGTATTCACCTGAATTGATGGAAGTGGTGATGACGCATCCCAATCCATTAACAGAGCAAGAAGTTGAAGTTTTAAAGGGAATCGCTCAGGGTTTCTCTAACCAAGAAATTGCAGATCAACTTTATCTATCCAACGGAACAGTCCGAAACTATGTCACCAATATTCTTTCGAAACTAGATGCAGGTAATCGAACAGAGGCAGCTAATATAGCGAAAGAATCTGGTTGGTTGTGATACTATCCTATCTCGAAAACCATTATGTGCTAAAATTGAAGTGATTCAAAGAAGTAATTTGTATCTTGAGGAGGAGGCTAGTTTCCTCCTTTTTGTTTCGTCTAATACTCTTCGAAAATCTCTTCAAACCACGTCAGCTTCACCTTGGATTATATATATGACTGACTTTGTCAGTATTATCTACAACCTCAAAACAGTGCTTTGAGCAACCTGTGGCTAACTTCCTAGTTTACCCTTTGATTTTCATTGAGTATAAGGTGGTACCAAGAGCTAAAAATAACAATAAAAAAGAAAAATATCTTGACAAGCAATGAAAAAATTTGTTACAATAATAGACGGTACTTTTTACTTTTGGTCTCTCAAGAGTGTACAGGGACGTGCTGACAAATGTTGCAAAAGTACACACAGATGATAGCTGTCACCAAGTGTATCATCACCAAAAATAAAAAAACACAGGAGAATGTAGATGCCTACAATTAACCAATTGGTTCGCAAACCGCGTAAATCAAAAGTAGAAAAATCTAAATCACCAGCTTTGAACGTTGGTTACAACAGTCATAAAAAAGTTCAAACAAACGTTTCTTCACCACAAAAACGTGGTGTTGCAACTCGTGTTGGAACAATGACACCTAAAAAACCTAACTCAGCCCTTCGTAAATTCGCTCGTGTACGTTTGAGCAACCTTATCGAAGTTACTGCCTACATCCCAGGTATCGGACACAACTTGCAAGAGCACAGCGTGGTGCTTCTTCGTGGTGGACGTGTAAAAGACCTTCCAGGGGTACGTTACCATATCGTCCGTGGTGCACTTGATACTGCAGGTGTTAACGATCGTAAACAAGGCCGTTCTAAATACGGTACTAAACGTCCAAAAGCATAAGGAAAGGGGATAAAGAGAAATGAGTCGTAAAAATAGAGCTCCAAAACGTGACGTATTGCCAGATCCGCTTTACAATTCACAACTAGTTACTCGTCTTATCAACCGCGTTATGCTTGATGGTAAACGTGGTACAGCTGCTTCAATCGTTTACGGTGCCTTTGAGCAAATCAAAGAAGCTACTGGTAACGATGCACTTGAAGTATTTGAAACAGCTATGGAAAACATCATGCCTGTACTTGAAGTACGTGCACGTCGTGTTGGTGGTTCTAACTACCAAGTCCCAGTTGAAGTTCGTCCAGAACGTCGTACAACACTTGGACTTCGTTGGTTGGTAACAATCGCTCGTCTTCGTGGTGAGCACACAATGCAAGACCGTCTTGCAAAAGAAATCTTGGATGCTGCTAACAACACGGGTGCAGCAGTTAAGAAACGTGAAGACACTCACCGTATGGCTGAAGCTAACCGTGCATTCGCACACTTCCGTTGGTAATATAGGATGCGAAAGCGTTAAGAAAGTCCCAAAGAAAATAGGGAATCGAAGCAGGTTGCGATTGCAACCAATGAGATTCATCTTTTTCTCCAGACTTTTAGCTTAAGCTCAAATCGGCTAACTAACTTTAGCCCGAGTTCGATTCAATTTGTAAATCTACAAGTTGAAACCAACAATAGCATGAAAACATTGAGAACGGGTAGGTCCTGCCTATCCGTTTTTATTAAAATCGTGTTATAATAGAATAGAAATCAAAAATAAATAGGAGAAACAAACCTCATGGCACGCGAATTTTCACTTGAAAAAACTCGTAATATCGGTATCATGGCTCACGTCGATGCTGGTAAAACAACAACTACTGAGCGTATTCTTTACTACACTGGTAAAATCCACAAAATCGGTGAAACTCACGAAGGTGCGTCACAAATGGACTGGATGGAGCAAGAGCAAGAACGTGGTATCACTATCACATCTGCTGCGACAACAGCTCAATGGAACAACCACCGCGTAAACATCATCGACACACCAGGGCACGTGGACTTCACAATCGAAGTACAACGTTCTCTTCGTGTATTGGATGGTGCGGTTACCGTTCTTGACTCACAATCAGGTGTTGAGCCTCAAACTGAAACAGTTTGGCGTCAAGCAACTGAGTACGGAGTTCCACGTATCGTATTTGCCAACAAAATGGACAAAATCGGTGCTGACTTCCTTTACTCTGTAAGCACACTTCACGATCGTCTTCAAGCAAATGCACACCCAATCCAATTGCCAATCGGTTCTGAAGATGACTTCCGTGGAATCATCGACTTGATCAAGATGAAAGCTGAAATCTATACCAACGACCTTGGTACAGATATCCTTGAAGAAGACATCCCAGCTGAATACCTTGACCAAGCTCAAGAGTACCGTGAAAAATTGATTGAAGCAGTTGCTGAAACTGACGAAGAATTGATGATGAAATACCTTGAAGGTGAAGAAATCACTAACGAAGAATTGAAAGCTGGTATCCGTAAAGCGACTATCAACGTTGAATTCTTCCCAGTATTGTGTGGTTCTGCCTTCAAGAACAAAGGTGTTCAATTGATGCTTGATGCGGTTATCGACTACCTTCCAAGCCCACTTGATATCCCAGCAATCAAAGGTATTAACCCAGATACAGACGCTGAAGAAACTCGTCCAGCATCTGACGAAGAGCCATTTGCAGCTCTTGCCTTCAAGATCATGACTGACCCATTCGTAGGTCGTTTGACATTCTTCCGTGTTTACTCAGGTGTTCTTCAATCAGGTTCATACGTATTGAACACTTCTAAAGGTAAACGTGAACGTATCGGACGTATCCTTCAAATGCACGCTAACAGCCGTCAAGAAATTGACACTGTTTACTCAGGTGATATCGCTGCTGCCGTTGGTTTGAAAGATACTACAACTGGTGACTCATTGACAGATGAAAAAGCTAAAATCATTCTTGAGTCAATCAACGTTCCAGAACCAGTTATCCAATTGATGGTTGAGCCAAAATCTAAAGCTGACCAAGACAAGATGGGTATCGCCCTTCAAAAATTGGCTGAAGAAGATCCAACATTCCGCGTTGAAACAAACGTTGAAACTGGAGAAACAGTTATCTCAGGTATGGGTGAGCTTCACCTTGACGTCCTTGTTGACCGTATGCGTCGTGAGTTCAAAGTGGAAGCGAACGTAGGTGCACCTCAAGTATCTTACCGTGAAACATTCCGCGCTTCTACTCAAGCACGTGGATTCTTCAAACGTCAATCTGGTGGTAAAGGTCAATTCGGTGATGTATGGATTGAATTTACTCCAAACGAAGAAGGTAAAGGATTCGAATTCGAAAACGCAATCGTCGGTGGTGTGGTTCCTCGCGAATTTATCCCAGCGGTTGAAAAAGGTTTGGTAGAATCTATGGCTAACGGTGTACTTGCAGGTTACCCAATGGTTGACGTTAAAGCTAAACTTTACGATGGTTCATACCACGATGTCGACTCATCTGAAACTGCCTTCAAGATCGCGGCTTCACTTGCCCTTAAAGAAGCTGCTAAATCAGCACAACCAGCTATCCTTGAACCAATGATGCTTGTAACAATCACTGTTCCAGAAGAAAACCTTGGTGATGTTATGGGTCACGTAACTGCTCGTCGTGGACGTGTAGATGGTATGGAAGCACATGGTAACAGCCAAATCGTTCGTGCTTACGTTCCACTTGCTGAAATGTTCGGTTACGCAACAGTTCTTCGTTCTGCATCTCAAGGACGTGGTACATTCATGATGGTATTTGACCACTACGAAGATGTACCTAAGTCAGTACAAGAAGAAATCATTAAGAAAAACAAAGGTGAAGACTAATCAGTCCTCACTCTAGAAGGAAGTCACTTAGTGGCTTCCTTTTGTCTTTAGAAAACACCTCTAAGTATGGTAAAATAGTAGGAGAATAATGTGAGGAAAATGAATGTCAAATAGTTTTGAAATTTTGATGAATCAACTGGGGATGCCTGCTGAAATGAGACAGGCTCCTGCTTTAGCACAGGCCGATATTGAGCGAGTTGTGGTTCATAAAATTAGTAAGGTATGGGAGTTTCATTTCGTATTTTCTAATATTTTACCGATTGAAATCTTTTTAGAATTAAAGAAAGGTTTGAGGGAAGAATTTTCTAAGACAGGTAATAAAGCAATTTTTGAAATCAAGGCTCTGTCTCAAGAATTTTCAAATCAACTCTTGCAGTCCTACTATAGGGAGGCTTTCTCTGAAGGCCCATGTACTAGTCAAGGTTTTAAATCTCTTTATCAGAATTTGCAAGTTCGTGCTGAGGGAAATCAACTCTTTATTGAGGGTTCTGAGGCGATTGATAAGGAACATTTTAAGAAGAATCATCTTCCTAATTTAGCCAAACAACTTGAAAAGTTTGGTTTTCCAACTTTTACTTGTCAAGTAGAGAAAAATGATGTGCTGACCCAAGAGCAGGAAGAGGCCTTTCATGCTGAAAATGAGCAGATTGTTCAAGCTGCCAATGAGGAAGCGCTCCGTGCTATAGAACAACTAGAACAGATGGCACCTCCTCCAGCAGAAGAGAAACCAGCCTTTGATTTTCAAGCCAAAAAAGCTGCAGCTAAACCCAAGCTAGATAAGGCA
Source organism: Streptococcus bovismuti (assembly GCF_042436615.2). Classification (GTDB taxonomy): domain Bacteria; phylum Bacillota; class Bacilli; order Lactobacillales; family Streptococcaceae; genus Streptococcus. The sequence continues at coordinate 10,198 of NZ_JBHMFR020000012.1, forward strand.
GAGATTACTCCTATGATCGAAGTGACGACGGAGGAAAATCGTCTAGTCTTCGAAGGGGTTGTTTTTGATGTGGAGCAAAAAGTGACCAGAACAGGGCGTGTTTTGATCAACTTTAAAATGACGGACTACACTTCAAGTTTTTCGATGCAAAAGTGGGTTAAGAACGAGGAAGAGGCTCAGAAGTTTGATCTAATTAAGAAAAATTCTTGGCTCCGAGTTCGTGGGAATGTGGAGATGAATAACTTCACACGCGATTTGACTATGAATGTGCAGGATGTGCAGGAAGTTGTTCACTATGAGCGGAAGGATTTGATGCCAGAAGGTGAGCGCCGGGTTGAGTTTCATGCTCACACTAATATGTCGACCATGGATGCTCTACCAGAGGTTGAAGAAATCGTTGCGACAGCTGCTAAGTGGGGACACAAAGCAGTTGCTATCACCGACCACGGGAATGTTCAATCCTTCCCACACGGCTATAAGGCGGCCAAAAAAGCGGGAATTCAGCTAATCTATGGAATGGAAGCCAATATCGTGGAGGACCGTGTCCCTATCGTCTATAACGAAGTGGAGATGGACTTGTCAGAAGCGACCTACGTGGTTTTTGACGTGGAAACGACAGGACTTTCAGCCATCTATAATGATTTGATTCAGGTTGCGGCTTCTAAGATGTACAAGGGGAATGTCATTGCTGAATTTGATGAATTTATCAATCCTGGGCATCCCTTGTCAGCTTTTACTACTGAGTTGACTGGAATTACAGATGACCATGTCAAAAATGCCAAGCCACTGGAACAAGTTTTACAGGAATTCCAAGAATTCTGCAAGGATACAGTCTTGGTTGCCCACAATGCAACCTTTGACGTAGGATTTATGAATGCCAATTATGAGCGTCATGGTCTGCCAAAGATTAGTCAGCCAGTTATTGATACGCTGGAGTTTGCTAGAAATCTCTACCCTGAGTATAAACGTCATGGTTTGGGGCCTTTGACCAAGCGTTTTGGTGTGGCCTTAGAACATCACCACATGGCCAACTACGATGCGGAAGCGACTGGTCGTCTGCTCTTTATCTTTATCAAAGAAGTAGCAGAAAAACATGGTGTGACCGATCTAGCTAGACTTAATATTGATTTGATTAGTCCAGATTCTAATAAAAAAGCTCGGATCAAGCATGCGACCATTTATGTCAAGAATCAAGTAGGGCTAAAAAATATCTTTAAGCTGGTTTCCTTGTCTAATACCAAGTACTTTGAAGGAGTGCCGCGGATTCCGAGAACGGTTCTAGATGCCCATAGGGAGGGATTGATTTTAGGATCAGCTTGCTCTGAAGGTGAAGTTTTTGACGCAGTCGTTTCCCAAGGTGTAGATGCGGCGGTTGAGGTGGCCAAGTATTATGACTTTATCGAGGTTATGCCACCTGCCATCTATGCGCCACTGATTGCTAAGGAGCAGGTCAAGGATATGGAAGAACTCCAGACCATTATCAAGAGTTTGATAGAGGTGGGAGACCGTCTTGGTAAGCTTGTTCTGGCTACCGGAAATGTTCACTATATCGAACCGGAAGAAGAGATTTATCGTGAAATTATCGTCCGTAGTTTGGGACAGGGGGCTATGATTAACCGAACTATTGGTCACGGTGAACATGCCCAACCAGCTCCTCTGCCAAAAGCCCATTTTAGAACGACCAATGAGATGTTGGATGAATTTGCCTTCTTGGGAGAGGAATTAGCTCGGAAACTAGTTATTGACAACACCAATGCCTTGGCAGAAATCTTTGAACCTGTTGAGGTTGTTAAGGGGGACTTGTATACGCCTTTCATCGACAAGGCTGAAGAAACAGTTGCCGAGTTGACCTATAAGAAGGCCTTTGAGATTTATGGAAATCCGCTGCCAGATATTGTTGATTTACGGATTGAAAAAGAATTGACTTCCATTCTGGGGAATGGATTTGCCGTGATTTACCTGGCTTCCCAGATGTTGGTGCAACGTTCCAATGAACGGGGTTACTTGGTGGGCTCTCGTGGATCCGTCGGATCTAGTTTTGTTGCGACCATGATTGGGATTACAGAGGTCAATCCTCTCTCTCCTCACTATGTCTGTGGTCAGTGTCAGTACAGTGAGTTTATCACTGATGGTTCTTACGGTTCAGGTTTTGATATGCCCAATAAGGACTGTCCTAAATGTGGCCACAAACTCAGCAAAAACGGACAAGATATTCCTTTTGAGACCTTCCTTGGTTTTGATGGAGACAAGGTTCCTGATATTGACTTGAACTTCTCGGGAGAAGACCAGCCTAGCGCCCATTTGGATGTGCGTGATATCTTTGGTGAGGAATATGCCTTCCGTGCAGGAACGGTTGGTACGGTGGCTGCAAAGACCGCTTATGGCTTTGTCAAGGGCTATGAGCGAGATTATGGCAAGTTTTATCGTGATGCAGAAGTAGAACGCCTCGCTCAAGGTGCGGCTGGTGTCAAGCGGACGACAGGTCAACACCCGGGGGGAATCGTTGTTATTCCGAACTACATGGATGTCTACGATTTTACGCCTGTCCAGTATCCAGCGGATGATGTGACGGCTGAATGGCAGACCACTCACTTTAACTTCCATGATATTGATGAGAACGTCCTCAAACTCGATGTACTGGGGCATGATGATCCGACCATGATTCGAAAACTCCAGGACTTGTCTGGGATTGACCCAAATGAGATTCCTATGGATGATGAAGGCGTTATGGCCCTCTTTTCTGGGACGGATGTGCTTGGGGTAACACCTGAGCAAATTGGAACACCGACTGGCATGCTGGGAATTCCAGAGTTTGGAACAAATTTTGTACGTGGAATGGTAGATGAGACCCATCCGACAACCTTTGCGGAGTTGCTTCAGCTCTCAGGTCTATCCCACGGTACCGACGTTTGGTTGGGGAATGCCCAAGATCTGATTAAACAAGGTATTGCGGATCTATCAACCGTTATCGGTTGTCGGGACGACATCATGGTTTACCTCATGCATGCGGGTCTCGAGCCTAAGATGGCCTTTACCATCATGGAACGAGTACGTAAGGGCTTGTGGCTCAAGATTTCAGAAGAGGAGCGAAATGGCTATATTGAAGCCATGAAGGCCAATAAGGTGCCAGAGTGGTATATCGAGTCCTGTGGGAAAATTAAGTACATGTTCCCGAAAGCCCATGCGGCAGCCTATGTTATGATGGCCTTGCGTGTAGCTTATTTCAAGGTTCACCATCCAATTTATTATTACTGTGCTTACTTCTCAATCCGCGCTAAGGCTTTTGATATCAAGACCATGGGTGCGGGCTTGGATGCCATCAAACGTAGAATGGAAGAAATCTCTGAAAAACGTAAGAACAATGAAGCCTCCAATGTGGAAATCGATCTCTATACAACTCTTGAGATTGTCAATGAGATGTGGGAACGTGGGTTCAAATTTGGTAAACTCGATCTCTACCGTAGTCAGGCGACAGAGTTCCTCATCGACGAGGACACCCTTATCCCGCCATTTGTAGCAATGGATGGTCTGGGAGAGAACGTTGCCAAGCAATTGGTGCGAGCGCGTGAAGAGGGAGAATTCCTCTCTAAAACAGAACTACGTAAGCGTGGTGGGCTCTCATCAACCTTGGTTGAAAAGATGGATGAAATGGGGATTCTGGGCAATATGCCAGAAGATAACCAGCTCAGTTTGTTTGATGAGTTGTTTTAAAAAATTGCTTATTTTGATCAAGTGGACAAAATATGTCCACTTGATTTGTTATAATTCTCTTAAAAATAATAGAAAAGAGAGTATAATATGGTGAATCAAGAAATTTTAAATTCTAATGTGTCAATTGAAGAGGAAATTTATAATTTTGAAAAAGGCTTGAAAGATGATGGGAATGATTGGACCGGATTCCCACAAATAGACTTAAAAGAAGATTCTCAATGTATTTACATTTGCGGTATTTCAGAGACTGATAGATGGCATTTGTTTTATTATACGTTAACTAAAATAAAACCTGTTACTCCAATAGCATCACTTGCATATTATCGAGTGAGAGATAATTTGATTTTTTCTAAACATAGTCAATGGATGAAACTGCAAATGGGGTATACAGAGTATGATTTGATTTTTCTGGATGGAGTTCAATTTTTGGGAGAGGCTGATCAAAGGGTACAGGAATACTGGATGCAGCGATTCAAAGAGAGTAAGAAAAGAAACAAACTCTTCATTGTATATTCAGACTGCTTACCCGAAGACTTAAAAAATATGGCTGAATCCGTAGTTGAGTTCTTCGAATCTGGCATAGTGGTACAGTTGAAATCACCTAAGGGCTAGTTTATTTTGCTTTAATCGTTTTGAATATAAAGTGCAAAGTTAGAGGTTAAAATGATGAACAATACAGGATTAGATAACAAATATCAATTAAAAAATTTTCTAGAAAAAGATGGTAATGATTTAGCAAAGAAAGGGGCCGTAGCTGTAGTAGAAAACTTAGGGTTACAATATAATCCCCTTTATATTTATGGGGAATCGGGTTCAGGTAAAACACATCTCCTTCAAGCTATTGGGAATAAGGTGCTTGAGAACGATCCAGAAAAACGAGTAAAATACATTTCTGCCGAAAACTTATTGGAAAATGAGCTAGAAATACAAAAAGTTAGAAGTGAGGAGTTTGATCTCCTAATTGTAGATGATATTCAGGTATTGGGAGAAAAAGATGATATGATTCAAGAAAAATTTTTTAATCTATTTAATTCTCAACATATTAAGAATAAGCAAATTGTTTTATCTGGTGATTCTGAACCAGATCAGTTGAAAAATGTTCAATCTCGTTTAATTGTGCGTTTTAAGTGGGGGATGACAGCGTGTTTAACATCGCTTGAAAAATAATAAGAAGGACTGAAAATGAATGATCAAGAGAGACTACTAACGATTTTTTTACGTTTACAGTTAGGTACTTCATTTGAAAAAAAGCAATTGGCTCAGGAATTTGAGGTTAGTGAAAAGACTATACAGAGAGATTTTTCGCTACTCCGTGATATTTTATCTAGTAACACCAGTTATAGTGGAGATTTTCTTTATAACCGTAAGACGAATAAGTATTGTTTAGCAAGTAAGTCAGTTTTTAATAAAAAGGATATTCTCGTTATTTCAAAGATTTTATTGGAAAATCGAGCACTGAACAGACCAGAAATTGATAGCTTACTAAAAAATTTGCTGGTTTTAGTTCCTCGTGATGACCAAAAAGAAATTGAGCAGATTATTGGCAGTGAAAAGCTGAACTATGCTCCCTTAACGGATCAACAAAATAGAATAGAGAAAATTTGGAATTTATCAGAAGCTATTTTGCATGAACAGGTTCTAGATATTATCTATCAAAAACCTTATTCTGAATCTTCTAAGAGGCAGACTGTTTTGCCAGTCTCTCTTTACTATGATAATCATTATTTCTATCTGGTTGTTTACCAGTTGAAACATGCTACTTATATTACTTTAAGAGTAGACCGTATCCAGTCCTGGTCTTTTAGTGGTATAGAGAAACCTTCTATTTCTTATCGAGATAAATTTAGAGATGGTGATATTCGTAACGAGAGAGTGGATGCTTTTATCGGGAAGAAAATCAGTATTGAAATCGAGTACTTGTACGATCCGACGATTGTGATGGATCAATTTCCAAATGCAAAAATAGTTGGGAAAAATGGCGATTGGACTCATTTTCAGTTTGAAAGTCAGCATACACCGGGGCTTAAACGCTGGTTGCTGGGGCAAGGAGAAGCGGTTACTGTTTTGTCTCCTCGGATTTTAGTAGAGGATATGAAGCAAACAGCTCAAGAAATGATAGATAAATATAGATGAGGGTAAAATGACTATTCAATTTACTTCTAAAAAGGTTGGAGAACTATTGAAAGAAGGGAATTTGCGAATTCCTTCTTATCAAAGACCATATAAATGGAACAGAAAACATATCCGTAATCTTTTTTATGATTTACGAGATGCTATGGGGAAAAAGGAATATCAGATTGGTTCCGTTATCTTGCATGAAAATGATGAAAATGATGGAAATGATAGATACTTAGATATTGTCGATGGACAGCAACGGCTAATTTCTATTTCCTTGTTTCTTCATTTATTAGATGATTTAGAGAATTATAAGGGTGCTAATCAACTGCTGAGTGCTGAATTTGGAGAGCTATCTTGCTATCATGCGAGTGAAAATTATAACGAGTGGGAAAATTTGACTCAATTGGTTAGCGAAAATGAGGCAAAAGATATTTGCAACTTTTTATTAGAGAATTGTGCTGTCTCTGTGATTATTATGCCCAAAAAACGATTATCAGAGGCTTTTCAGCTATTTGATTCTCAGAATAATCGTGGAAAACCTTTAGAACCTCATGATTTGCTCAAAGCCTATCATCTCCGCAAGGAAGATTCAGAAGATGAAAAGATTGTTGAAAAGTGGGAGCAATTTGTAGAAGATAAAGATTTAAGTCTCAAAGAGTTGTTTGATAAACATCTTTTCCGTATGAGACGTTGGTCTCGAGGAGATACAGGATTGACAAAAAAGCGTTATGGATCTTATCTCCGTTTTACAGAGGATTTTATTGACGATTTTAAAGGCGTTGATTTGAATCAGAACTTTCCATACTTAGAATTGTATCGTCATATTGAAAATCTCCCCATGTCCATTACTATGCCAATCATTGATGGAAGTAAATTTTTTGAGTATATTGAATCTGCTCATGAAACTGTTAAAAATCATAAAGATTTTTTAAATGAACAGTTAGGAATATCTAATGAGTTAGAGGAGGAAGGACAAAATTTAGCTTACCCAGAAGGTATGTTAAACATTTACAATAGCTCAAAAGGACGCTATCTTAAATGTCACAATATATTCCTAAATATTTGCTCGCTTTTCGCAGATAGATTTGGAAAAGAGGAGCTATCAAAGGAGATAGTAGAGACCTTGTTTATTTGGTCTTACTACCCTAGAGTTAAATCTAAAGCCATATATGATGCGACAGTTGGGAACTATGCTGCTGGTGGAAGGTTTAGACAAAAAGAGGTTCAAAAGCTATTTCAACTTTTATCTCATGCTGTCACTCCGAATGATTTTATGGTCAAAATAGATAGAGAGCTATTTGAAAATTATACTGTGGACAAGATTATAGAAGAGGAAAAAGATAAATGGTAGAAACACATATAAGCTTATCAGTTAATCGTTTGTTAAATGAAGATACCTATGCTATCCCTCTTTATCAGAGAAATTTTGCTTGGACTTATGATGAAATTGAGCAGTTATTGAACGACGTAGCAGATGCTGTTCAAGAAAATAGAGACAATTACTATATTGGAACATTAGTCGTTAATAAAGAGAATGACATTTTCAAAATCATAGATGGGCAACAACGAACAACAGCCCTTAATTTGATTGCCTTAGCTTTGAAGCATGAGTTTGGTTTTGATAGATTGAAAGCTGTCAATCTTACCTTTCCAGCTAGGAAGAAATCAAATAAGAATATTCAAGATTTATTTTCCAAGAAAAAAATTTTAGAGGGCGATGAAAATGAGCTGACTAGAGGTTACGGACATGCTAGAGACGCATTGAAAAAAGTGTTAGAAGAGCGCCAATTGAATCCTCAGTCTTTCGTTGGTTATCTTTTTGAAAAGGTCATCATTTTTCGGAGTATACTTCCTGAGGATTTAGATTTGAATCTTTATTTCGAACGTTTCAATTCTCGAGGAGAACAACTAGAGGCTCATGAAATCCTTAAGGCACAAATGATGTCTAAATTTGGTGAAGATCAAGAAATGGCGCAAAAGTTTGCAAGAATTTGGGATGCCTGTGCAGAGTTTGATAAGCCGGTAGCAAGTCAGTTTAAGATGCGACGGAAGAGAGCAGATGACTTTCAAGAACGTGAACGTATTTTTGGATGGCATTTTACAAATTATTCATTTCATAATATTTATAATGATATTGATTTTCATCAAAATGAAAGAAGAAAGTTATCAGATATATTAGGAAAAAAGATAAATGAAAAAAATATAGAAGTAGAAAAAGATTTTGGCGATTATACTACAATCATTGATTTTCCAACATTCTTACTCCATGTATTGGCAATTGCGGAAGGTAAGAAAACTGATGAGATTCAACTAGATGATAAGAAACTCTTAGCACTATTTGATATAAAAAATAAAGATAAAACTTGGGTTATTGAATTTAGTGAATTTCTTCTTAGAATAAAACACATTTTCGATAATTACATCGTTAGAAATTCGAATACGGATTCTTCAAGTAGAAATAAGGATGAATGGTTTTTACAGAAGGGGACTTATTATGAATATCAACCAAATGGAAAATCTAAAGAGCATTATATAGTCGAAGAACGTTTTACTAATAATACGTTTTCGGATTCGGAAATTAACCAAAACATCATTCTTCTCCAATCCATGTTTGCTGTGACCTTTACTGCCAATCGAGATAGTCGTTGGTTATATGAAATCTTGCAATTCTTATTTAACCATATTGAAGAGTTAAATCAAACAGAATTTGCTAGTCTCTTTAAGGATTTTCTTGAAAAAATGGCAGTGAGATATGCTGAGGAAAGATTGTTTACTGAAGATAAAAGTATCAAAAAATATGGAGCAATTCCTGTTTATGCTTTTAACTTTGTAGATTATGTTTTATGGAAAAATCGTGCCGAATTAGAGAAAGAGTACAAGGATATTAATTTTGATAATTTCAAATTTGCATCTCGCCGTTCCATAGAACATTGGTTTCCTCAGAATCCAAATGGACATGATGGAGAGAGCCAATTACCTGCTGAGTTTTTACATTCTTTTGGCAATCTTTGTATCATTACCGATAGTCAGAACTCCAGGTTTGGCAACTCCTATCCAGAGGCTAAATTAGAACAATGGGAAAGAGAAGGGATATTCCATCGTCAGAGTTTAAAATTACAGATGATGGCAAAGATAACTTCTAAAAAAAATAGATGGGATATTGGTGAGATTCAATCTATGGAAAAAGAAGTGGAAAGATATGTACAAAATTTTTGTAATAGCTAATTAAAACAAGCTTCAGTAAGCTTGTTTTTTAAAATACCAATATATGTGATATACTAGTAAGGGAAGGATTTTGTAAAAGACAAACCAGCTCAAAATTTTTTGACTATCAATTAGAACTTGCTGATCAGACAATTCTTCTATCAACAGCACTCTTGTCAGGTGCTATTGCTTTAGCAGGATTATTCTCTGCCTTGAAAGAAAAATAAAAATAGAAAAGAGAAACAACATGGTTTTACCAAATTTTAAAGAAAATCTAGAAAAATATGCGAAATTATTGGTTGCAAATGGAATCAACGTGCAACCTGGTCACACTTTGGCTCTCTCTATCGATGTGGAGCAACGTGAGTTGGCTCACTTAATCGTCAAAGAAGCTTATGCTTTGGGTGCACATGAGGTGATCGTTCAGTGGACAGATGATGTCATCAACCGTGAGAAATTTCTCCATGCGCCGATGGAGCGTCTGGACAATGTGCCAGAATACAAGATTGCTGAGATGAACTATCTCTTGGAGAACAAGGCTAGCCGTCTCGGAGTTCGTTCATCTGATCCAGGTGCCTTGAACGGAGTGGATGCTGACAAGCTATCAGCTTCTGCTAAAGCTATGGGACTTGCTATGAAGCCAATGCGAATCGCAACTCAATCTAACAAGGTTAGCTGGACGGTAGCAGCCGCTGCTGGACTTGAGTGGGCTAAGAAAGTCTTTCCAAATGCTGCGAACGATGAAGAAGCAGTCGATCTCCTTTGGGACCAAATCTTCAAAACTTGCCGTGTCTATGAAGAAGATCCTGTTAAGGCTTGGGAAGAGCATGCAGCTATCCTCAAGAGCAAGGCCGATATGCTTAATAAAGAGCAATTTTCAGCTCTTCACTACACAGCGCCAGGGACAGATTTGACACTTGGTTTGCCAAAAAACCATGTTTGGGAATCAGCTGGTGCTATCAATGCACAGGGCGAAGGATTCTTGCCAAATATGCCGACAGAGGAAGTCTTCACAGCACCTGACTTCCGTCGCGCAGATGGTTATGTCACTTCTACAAAACCGCTTAGCTATAACGGAAATATCATTGAAGGTATTAAGGTAACCTTTAAGGATGGACAAATTGTGGATATCACTGCAGAAAAAGGCGATCAAGTCATGAAAGACCTTGTCTTTGAAAATGTGGGGGCGCGTGCCTTAGGTGAATGTGCCTTGGTACCAGATCCAAGCCCAATTTCTCAGTCAGGCATTACCTTCTTTAACACCCTTTTTGATGAGAATGCGTCAAATCACTTGGCTATCGGTGCAGCCTATGCAACTAGCGTTGTTGGTGGAGCGGAGATGAGCGAAGAGGAGCTTGAAGCTGCGGGGCTTAACCGTTCAGATGTTCACGTAGACTTTATGATTGGTTCTAACCAAATGGATATCGATGGTATCCGTGAAGATGGGACACGTGTACCACTCTTCCGTAAAGGAGATTGGGCAAATTAAGGAGATAATATGTTAGGAAGTATGTTCGTTGGTCTCCTAGTGGGATTCTTGGCAGGTGCTTTGACCAATCGTGGAGAACGTATGGGATGCTTTGGAAAAATATTTCTAGGTTGGATTGGTGCCTTTATAGGCCACTTGCTTTTTGGGACTTGGGGACCGATAATAGCAGGAACCGCCATTATTCCGGCAGTACTAGGTTCCATGATTGTCTTAGCGATTTTCTGGAGACGAGGAAGTTAATTTCTTAAATCTGATACTCAATGAAAATCAAAGAGCAAATTAGGAAACTAGCCGCAGGTTGCTCAAAGCACTGTTTTGAGGTTGTAGATAGAACTGACGAAGTCAGCTCAAAACACTGTTTTGAGGTTGCAGATAGAACTGACGAAGTCAGTAACATATATACGGCAAGGCGACGTTGACGCGGTTTGAAGCGATTTTTGAAGAATATGAAACGAAAAGGAGGTTGGTCATTGTACCAGCCTCCTTTTGAGTATGATATAATAGTTCTATGAGATTAGATAAATTTTTAGTTGCCTGCGCTGTGGGGAGCCGGACTGAGGTCAAAAACTTGCTCAAGGCTGGGCGCGTGACGGTAAATGGTAAAAAAGAAAAATCAGCGAAACTGCAGATTGATGAAGAAAGAGATGAGATTCGCTTTGATGGGCAAGTGTTGGAGTATGAAGAGTTTGTATACTACATGATGAACAAGCCCCAAGGAGTTATCTCAGCGACTGAGGATCCTAAGCACAGAACCGTTCTGGACTTGCTGGATGATATTGCTCGGAGCAAGGAAGTTTTCCCAGTAGGGCGCTTGGATATTGACACGCATGGTCTTTTGCTCTTGACTAATGATGGTCAGCTTGCCCATGCTCTTCTTTCACCTAAGCGTCATGTGGATAAGACTTATCTTGCCCAGGTAAAGGGAATGATGACCCAAGAAGATGTGGAGACATTTGCCAAGGGAATTCCTCTCAAAGACTTTATTTGTCAGCCTGCTAGACTGGAGCTTGTGTCCATAGATCTAGAAAAGAATCAAAGTCAAATCCGTGTGACCATTGCAGAAGGGAAGTTTCATCAGGTCAAGCGTATGGTGGCCTACTGTGGCAAGGAAGTGGTGGACTTGCAACGTTTGACTATGGGACCTCTAGTATTAGATGAGAACCTAGAACGTGGAGAATGGCGTCGCCTGACCAAGGAAGAGTTAGAAGCTCTCCTTGCGAATATTGCTTAATTTGGTTTATATTCAAAAAAGGTGAGGAAGAATATCCTTGCCTTTTATGTTTTTCAGTTGCTTACTTTGTGAAAAGCGTTATAATAGACTGTAGAATAAAAGGAGGAATCTATGAACGCGATTCAAGAATCATTTACTGATAAACTATTTGCCAACTATGAAGCAAATGTAAAATACCAAGCGATTGAAAATGCTGCTAGCCATAACGGAATTTTTGCAGCTCTAGAACGTCGCCAGAGCCATGTAGACAACACACCTGTTTTCTCATTGGATTTGACCAAGGACAAGGTAACCAACCAGAAAGCGTCTGGTCGTTGCTGGATGTTTGCAGCTCTTAACACCTTCCGCCACAAGCTCATCTCACAATACAAACTGGAAAATTTTGAGTTATCACAGGCCCACACCTTCTTCTGGGACAAGTATGAGAAATCCAACTGGTTCTTGGAGCAAGTCATTGCGACTGCAGACCAAGATTTGACGAGCCGTAAGGTTAAATTCCTACTCCAAACTCCACAACAAGATGGCGGTCAATGGGATATGGTCGTTTCTCTCTTTGAGAAATATGGTGTCGTTCCTAAGTCTGTTTATCCAGAGTCTGTTTCATCTAGCAGCAGTCGTGAGCTAAATGCCATTCTCAACAAATTGCTTCGTCAAGATGCTCAAATCTTGCGTGACTTGCTTGCTTCTGGCGCAGACCAAGCGACTGTGCAAGCTAAGAAAGAAGACCTCTTGCAAGAAATCTTTAATTTCCTTGCTATGTCATTAGGACTTCCACCACGTAAATTTGACTTTGCTTATCGCGATAAAGATAACAACTACCAAAGCGAAAAGAGCATTACTCCACAAGAATTTTACAAGAAATATGTTAATCTCCCTCTAGAAGACTATGTTTCTGTTATCAACGCCCCAACTGCTGACAAACCTTATGGCCAATCTTACACAGTTGAGATGTTAGGAAATGTCGTTGGTAGCCGTGCGGTTCGTTACATCAACGTTCCAATGGAGCGCTTGAAAGAGTTGGCGATTGCTCAAATGCAAGCAGGTGAGACTGTTTGGTTTGGTTCTGATGTCGGCCAGCTCAGCAACCGCAAAGCTGGAATCCTTGCGACAGATGTTTATGACTTTGAATCAAGCATGGACATTAAACTCACTCAAGACAAGGCTGGACGTTTGGACTACAGCGAAAGCTTGATGACCCACGCTATGGTCTTAACAGGTGTGGACTTGGATGAAAATGGGAAGTCAACCAAGTGGAAGGTTGAAAACTCATGGGGAGACAAGGTCGGTACAGATGGTTACTTTGTTGCCTCAGACGCTTGGATGGACGAATACACATATCAAATCGTTGTTCGTAAGGAATTGCTGACAGCAGAAGAACAAGCTGCTTATGAAGCAGAACCAATCGTACTTGCACCATGGGATCCAATGGGAGCCTTGGCAGAATAAAAGCATAGAAAAAAGGAATCAGATTTTAGAACCTGGTTCCTTTTAAGTTGTTTGATTACATGATGTGAAGAACATGTGCCACAATACCCACTGCGAAGAGTGCAAGGATAATAGTGATTGGAGATACTTTTTTCTTAAGCAAGTACATGCAAAGGAAAGTAAGGAGTAGTCCTGATAGTCCAGGAATCAACATATCCAAGTTTTGTTGGAAAGTAGTAACTTTTTCAGGTGTTTGAGACAATCCTTGTCCTACTTGTGCGAATGCTTCTTGGATACCTTTAGATCCTTCTGGCAATTTATCCCAATGGATATAAGCTTTTTCATCTAGTTGAACTTTGGCAACATCGAAAGCAAATTTAATATTTACCCAACGTTGAACAAGGACAGCAAGAATGAACATACCAAGGATAGAAGCTCCTTTAGTGATGTCTTGAAGGATACCGCCAGACATATCTTTAGTGATTTCTGATCCAGCCTTGTATCCAATCTCTTGTGTATACCACAAGAATGACATACGAATCAAGTTCCAAAGAACGAAGAAGAGGATTGGACCTAAGATATTACCAGTAAGGGCAAGTGAAGCACCGAGTGATCCAAGGATTGGGCGTACTGTAAACCAGAATACTGGGTCACCGATACCAGCAAGAGGTCCCATCATACCGATTTTAACCCCTTGGATAGCAGCGTCATCAATTTCAACACCGTTAGCACGTTCTTCTTCAAGTGCAAGAGTAACCCCCATGATTGGAGCGGCTACGTATGGGTGAGTGTTGAAGAACTCAAGATGGCGCTCAAGAGCAGCGACTTGATCTTCTTTTTTAGTGTAGAGTTTTTTAAGAGCTGGAATTAATGAGTAAGCCCAACCCAAGTTTTGCATACGTTCATAGTTCCAAGAACCTTGTAAGAAAGTTGAACGCCACCAAACTTTTTTACGATCTGATTTAGTTAATTGAAGTTTTTCAGTCATGATGTTTTCAGTCCTTTCTTATCTTAGTAGTCTTCTAGGATATCGCCGATTGGGTCGTTGGAAGTTGCGGCTCCTCCGCCACCATTTCCACCAGTTTTAGAAAGGTGAAGGTAGATAAGAGCGATAGCAACACCGATAGCACCAAATCCGATTAGAGTGATATCTGACACGGCAGCAAGCACGAAACCGATAGCGAAGAATGGCCATACTTCACGAGTTGCCATCATGTTGATAACCATAGCGTAACCAACGGCAACGACCATACCACCACCGATAGCCATACCATCTTTGAGCCAATCAGGCATAGTATTTAGAATGCTTTGTACGGTTTCAGTTGGTACCATTAGAAGGAGTGCTGCAGGGATTGCAATACGAAGACCTTGAAGAAGAAGTGCGACAAAGTGAGCACGTTCAACTGCTTTAAAGTCACCTTTTTTAGCAGAAGCATCAGCAGTGTGAACCAATCCGACAGAGAGTGTACGGACAATCATAGTCAAGAATAGACCAGCAACTGCAAGAGGGATAGCAACCGCTTGGGCAACACCGATACCTGTCTTAGTAAAGTCGCCACCAAGAACCATGATAATGGCAGCAGCAACAGAAGCAAGAGCAGCGTCAGGAGCTACGGCAGCTCCGATGTTAGCCCAACCAAGGGCGATCATTTGAAGAGAACCACCAAGGATAATCCCTGCTTCAAGGTTACCAGTAACAAGACCGATAAGGGTACAAGCTACAATTGGTTGATGGAATTGGAACTGGTCGAGGATACCTTCAAGACCTGCTAGGAAGGCTACAACGACTACTAAAACCATAGAAATAATAGACATCTTTAAAATCCTTTCATAAAATCGATTATTGCACGTTTGCTTTGTTGATCAAGTCAAACAAATCTTTTTTCGTGTCGTTTGGTACTTTACGTACGTCAAATTCAACACCAAGGTCACGCATTTTTTCAAATGTAGCAACGTCATCTTTGTCCATAGACAAAACGTTGTTAACCATTGTTTTACCAGTTGAGTGAGCCATTGATCCAACATTAAGAGTTTTGATTGGCACGCCACCTTCGATAGCACGAAGGGCATCTTGAGGTGTTTCAAACAAGATAAGGGCATGTGTTCCTCCGAAGCGAGGATCTTTCGCAACGTCGATTAGTTTTTGGATAGGAACAACGTTTGCTTTCACTTTACCTGGAGCTGCTTGTTTAATCAATTCTTTACGTAATTCGTCTTTAGCTACGTTATCTGAAGCAACGATGATACGGTCTGCTTTTGAATCTGGAGTCCAAGCAGTTGCAACCTGACCGTGAAGTAGACGAGTGTCTAGGCGAGCAAGGTTGATTTTGAGTTTACCGTCTCCGATGACAGTTCCTTCTGGAATCGCAGCTTGAGCAACTGGAGCAGCTGCAGCGCTTGCTACTTCCTCAACTGGGTTTAGCTCTTCTGGAAGAGCCTTGATGCCATCTTTGGCTTCTTTAATAATATTCGCAGCGACTTTTTCTACACCTGCAGTAGCGTCCATGAGGCGCTCTGTATAGGCTTGAATCAACATCGGTAAATTAAGTCCTGTGATGATGGCAAACTTACGTTCAGGATTTTCTCCCATCACGCGACTAGCTTGGTTGAATGGAGATCCACTCCAAAGGTCAGCCAAAACTAGAACCTCATCTTCTGCGTCAAATGCAGCAACAGCGTTATTAAACTTAGCGTATAGATCATCAGGACCTTCATTTGGCATAAAGGTTACAACTTGAACCTTTTCTTGTTCACCAAAGATCATAGATCCTGACTGATGAATACCCGCAGCAAATTCGCCGTGGCTCGCAATAATGATTCCGATACTCATTATTGTCATTCCTCCTTTTTGTTGTTTCAGTTTTCTTTTAAGAAAACTTTAAGACTTTTTAAGTATAAACCGTTTTCATCTAAAAATCAACTCTTTAACATAAAAAAAGTAAAAAGGCATTCCTTGCAAGTGTTGATATATTAAGTTTTCAGGGAGTTTTTTTGAATCCTTATTTTAAAATTTAATATAAAAAGTTGGAAGCGCATTCCAACTTTTAGAATAGTTTTTTATTAGATTAGTGGGTGAAGTCGAGTACCATACGTCCTTGGATTTGACCTTTTTCCATTTCGTCGAAAATGGCTACGGCATCTTCTACTGGACGTTTTTGTACAACTGGGACTACCAAAGCTTCTGCACCGAATTGGAAGGCTTCTTCCAAGTCTTTACGAGTTCCAACAAGAGAACCGATAACTTGGATTCCATCTAGAACGGTTTTGACGATACTGAGTTCCATCATTTCAGAAGGAAGACCGACAGCGACTACGCGACCACCAGCACGAACGGAGTCAACAGCCTGGTTGAAGGCAACTTTAGACACAGCAGTTACGACAGCTGAGTGAGCACCTCCATTTGTTTTTTCTTTGATGAGTCCTGGTACATCATCAACTTCTAGGCCGTTAATAACAATGTCAGCTCCTACTTCTTTTGCAAGGGCAAGTTTGTCGTTATTGATATCAACTGCGATGACATGAGCATTGAATACTTTTTTAGCATATTGAACAGCTAGGTTACCAAGACCACCAGCGCCGTAAAGAACAACCCATTGACCTGGTTCAACTTTGGCCTCTTTAATAGCTTTATAGGTTGTTACACCAGCACATGTGATAGAAGAGGCTTGGGCTGGATCAAGTCCGTCAGGAACTTTAACAGCATAGTCTGCAGTTACGATACATTGTTCAGCCATACCACCATCTACTGAGTAGCCGGCATTTTTCACTGTACGGCAAAGGGTTTCGCGACCAGTTGTACAGTATTCGCAAGTGCCACATCCTTCAAAGAACCAAGCAACGCTGACGCGGTCGCCGACTTTAAGGCTTTTAACATCTGGGGCAATTTCTTTAACGATACCAACACCTTCGTGTCCTAGGACGCGGCCTGGTACTTGACCAAAGTCACCATGGGCAACGTGGAGGTCAGTGTGGCAAACACCACAATATTCAATTTCTACAAGTGCTTCCCCAGTTTCAAGTGGACGGAGTACTTTTTCTTCAATAGCAACACCAGTGCTTTCTGGATTTACAACAACAGCTTTCATAGCTATCCTCCTTGATATTAACGGAGAGCAGGAGAAACAGGACTGGATTGATTTTGTATCAACAGAGTCGAGTATGACGAGCTCTCTTGTATTTATATGTGAATTATATCACAAAAGAAAGCCTTTTCCAAGGTTTTGGAGGCAAAAAGTAGAACAATCGATTAACTGGTTGATGAGACTGTGAAAAGAGCACAAAGACCAGCTTGCAAGCTGGTCATACTCTTCGAAAATCTCTTCAAACCACGTCAGCTTCGCCTTGCCGTACTCAAGTACTGCCTACGGCTAGCTTCCTAGTTTGCTCTTTGATTTTCATTGAGTATCAGTATAGGTTATAAGAATAAGTCTTGCAGGGTTTTGGCAACACCGTCTTGGTCATTGGTCAGGGCGATTTGCTCATCTGCATAGGGGAGTAGCTCTGGGTTGGCATTTTTCATGGCATAGCCCTTCCCAGCAAAAGCGAGCATTTCGGTATCATTGTGCTCATCTCCAAAGGCAATCAAATCCTTTTTGTCACGGTTCATTACCTTGAGCAAGTAGTCCAAAGCAAAGGCCTTGTTGACACCTTTTGGGGTACACTCAAGGATATTGAGCGGACCTCCCCAGGTATTGATAGACAGTTGATGCTGGTAGAAGGCGTTCATTTCTTTTGCCAAGGCATATTTGTCACTGACTCTGGTCTGTAAAAGAATACAGTTAGGATCCTTGGTTACTAACTCTGGCTGAAATTGATCTTCAGGATGGAAAGATTCTACACCAAATAGTTTGGGATTGGCAATTTCTTCATTAGGATTTGTAATGTAGAATTTTTTACGATATTCTCCAGCGATAAAATCGGCTTGAATGTCCTCTGAACGTTGAACCATGTCTAAAAGATATTTTTTGTCTACCGTCAAACACTTTTCAAAATCCCAAACTTGGTCTGGTAAATGAGTAAGGGAGCCGTTGAAATTAATCATAGGAGTGTTTAAGCCTAGTTCACGGTAAAAATCTTTTGACATACGGTAAGGGCGACCTGTCGTAATAATAACCTGATGGCCTTTTTCAGCAACTTTTTTAATAGTTTCTTTGGTAAAGTCAGAAATCTGACTGTCCGAGTTGAGAAGGGTTCCATCCAGGTCAACTGCAATAATTTTTTTCGTCATAGGGACCTTTCTAGTGTCTTTTCAGATAAGATGTCTACTATTATAACAGAAAGCAGGCAGAAAAGCAGATTCCAAACAAAAAATGAAATTTCATCAAATTCTTAAATAAATCAAACAAAGATATTGAAAAAGTGAATGATAAATGATATAATTCTATTATTGTTCGTAAAAATTAAAAGGAGATTGATAATGGACAAATTATTTAAACTAAAAGAGAACGGTACGGACGTTCGTACAGAGGTTCTCGCTGGTTTAACAACTTTCTTTGCAATGAGTTATATTCTCTTTGTAAACCCACAAATTCTTTCGCAAACAGGAATGCCTGCTCAAGGTGTCTTCCTAGCGACGATCATTGGTGCAGTAGCGGGTACCTTGATGATGGCCTTCTATGCTAACTTACCTTATGCTCAAGCGCCAGGTATGGGTCTTAACGCCTTCTTTACATTTACAGTCGTATTTGGACTCGGTTATTCTTGGCAAGAAGCCCTAGCTATGGTCTTCATCTGTGGGATTATCTCATTGATTATTACCTTGACAAATGTTCGTAAAATGATCATTGAATCGATTCCAAATGCTCTTCGCTCAGCTATTTCAGCTGGTATCGGTGTCTTCCTTGCCTATGTAGGGATTAAGAATGCTGGACTTTTGAAATTTACGATTGATCCAGGCAACTATATTGTTGTAGGAGAAGGGGCTGACAAAGCTCAAGCAACGATTGTAGCAAACTCTTCAGCAGTTCCAGGCTTGGTCAGCTTTAATAATCCAGCTGTTTTGGTGGCTCTTGCAGGACTTGCCATTACTATCTTCTTTGTTATCAAAGGGATTAAAGGGGGAATTATCCTCTCTATCTTGACAACAACTGTTCTTGCTATCGCAGTTGGTTTGGTAGATTTGTCTAGTATCGATTTTGCTAATAACCATGTTGGTGCAGCTTTTGAAGACTTGAAGACAGTCTTTGGTGCAGCTCTTGGTTCAGAAGGTTTGGGAGCTTTGATTTCAGATACAGCTCGCTTGCCTGAAACTCTGATGGCTATTCTTGCCTTCTCATTGACAGATATTTTTGACACGATTGGTACCTTGATCGGTACAGGTGAAAAAGTTGGTATCGTAGCGACAAATGGTGAAAATCACCAATCAGCTAAGTTGGATAAGGCTCTTTACTCTGACTTGATTGGTACTTCAATTGGTGCCATCGCTGGTACTTCGAACGTAACGACTTATGTTGAGTCTGCTGCTGGTATCGGTGCAGGTGGACGTACTGGTTTGACAGCCTTGGTCGTGGCAATCTGTTTTGCTATCTCAAGCTTCTTTAGCCCACTTCTAGCGATTGTACCAACAGCCGCTACAGCTCCAATCTTGATTATCGTTGGGATTATGATGTTGGCTAGTTTGAAAAATATCCATTGGGATGATATGGCTGAAGCGGTTCCTGCCTTCTTCACATCTATCTTTATGGGATTCAGCTACTCTATCACTCAAGGGATTGCAGTTGGTTTCTTGACTTACACTTTGACTAAGCTTGTCAAAGGTCAAGCTAAAGATGTTCATGTCATGATTTGGATTTTGGATGCCTTATTTATCCTTAACTACATTAGCATGGCCTTATAATAGGATGACCCAGGGGGATTTTTCCCCTTTTTTAATACAAAGGAGATAGGTGATGAAAGAGAAAAATATGTGGAAAGAATTATTGAATCGTGCAGGTTGGCTGTTAATCTTTTTTCTGGCGACAATTTTATATCAGATTCCTATAGGGGTTACTGCTATTTTAACTTTAAATGCAGTACCACTGTTGCAGTCAGGACTGATAGTTGCTGGTATTTCGATTGTGATTCTGGTGCTGTTTATTATTGGAGCTCGTAAAACGCAGTTAGCAAGTTTTAATTTTTCTTTTTTTAGAGCTAAGGATCTGGCACGATTGGGCTTGAGTTATTTAGTTATTATCGGGTCAAATATACTTGGTTCTATCTTGTTACAACTGTCAAATGAGACGACAACAGGTAACCAGTCTCAGATTAACGATATGGTTCATAATAGTTCTCTGATTTCCAGTTTCTTCTTATTGGCCTTGCTTGCTCCGATTTGTGAGGAAATCTTGTGCCGTGGGATTGTTCCTAAAAAGATTTTCCGAGGAAAGGAGAACTTGGGCTTTGTAGTTGGTACGATTGTATTTGCTTTATTGCATCAACCAAGTAATTTACCGTCTTTATTGATTTATGGAGGTATGTCTATCGTTCTGTCTTGGACGGCTTACAAGACCCAACGTTTGGAAATGTCTATCTTACTTCACATGATTGTGAATGGGGTTGCTTTCTGTTTGTTGGCTCTCGTGGTGATTTTGAGTCGGACATTAGGGATTTCTGTTTAAGATTTTTGACAATTGCTTACTTGTTTCTACTGGGAAAAAGATGAATGCAATCGTGTCCATCTTTTTCTTTTTATGGTAAAATAGAGAAATAATATGGTGAAAAGCCTTGAGGGAGTGACCGATATGTCAAGTAAAGCCAATCATGCAAAGACAGCTATTTGCGGAATTATCAATGTAACCCCAGACTCCTTTTCGGATGGTGGTCAATTTTTTGCGCTTGAGCAGGCGCTCCAGCAGGCTCGTAAATTGATAGCAGAAGGAGCCAGCATACTAGATATCGGTGGAGAATCAACTCGGCCGGGAAGAAGTAGCTATGTTGAGATAGAAGAGGAAATCCAGCGTGTTGTTCCAGTGATTAAGGCTATTCGCAAGGAAAGTGATGTCCTCATCTCTATTGATACTTGGAAGAGTCAGGTGGCAGAGGCTGCTTTGGCTGCTGGTGCCAATCTAGTCAATGATATCACTGGTCTCATGGGTGATGAAAAAATGGCCCATGTGGTTGCTAAGGCTGGAGCGAAAGTAATCATTATGTTTAATCCAGTCATGGCTCGACCTCAGCACCCTAGCTCGCTTATCTTTCCTCATTTTGGCTTTGGTCAAGCTTTTACAGAGGAAGAGTTAGCTGACTATGAAAAAATGCCAATCGAAGACTTGATGGAGGCTTTCTTTGACAGAGCCCTAGCGAGAGCGGACGAAGCGGGTATTGCACAAGAAAATATCCTGCTGGATCCAGGAATCGGCTTTGGTCTGACCAAGAAAGAAAATCTGCTCCTTTTACGGGACTTGGATAAACTCCATCAGAAAGGCTATCCAGTCTTTCTTGGAGTTTCGCGCAAGCGGTTTGTCATCAATATCCTAGAAGAAAATGGTTTTGAAGTCAATCCTGAGACAGAACTTGGTTTCCGCAATCGGGATACGGCCTCTGCTCATGTAACCAGTATCGCTGCGAGACAGGGTGTGGAAGTGGTGCGCGTGCATGACGTAGCCAGTCACAAGATGGCGGTTGAAATTGCCTCCGCCATTCGTCTAGCTGATGATGCGGAAAATCTAGATTTAAAACAATACAAATAAGATGAAAGAAATTGAAAACAATCAATGGATTACCAACTACCGGACGGACCGACCACATTTTGGCTTGGAACGCATGGTGGAACTGTTAGCTTTGCGTGGCAATCCCCATCTCAAACTCAAGGTCATCCATATCGGAGGAACCAATGGCAAGGGCTCGACCAT
Source organism: Streptococcus bovismuti (assembly GCF_042436615.2). Classification (GTDB taxonomy): domain Bacteria; phylum Bacillota; class Bacilli; order Lactobacillales; family Streptococcaceae; genus Streptococcus. The sequence goes on from NZ_JBHMFR020000012.1 coordinate 32,204, forward strand.
TGCTTTTTTGAAAAATATGCTGGAAAAGCTAGGCCTGAGAGTTGGGGTGTTCAGCTCGCCCTATCTCATTCATTATACAGACCAGATTAGCATCAATGGGGAATCTATCCCAGAGGCTAGACTAGAAGCCCTCATGGCAGACTATCAGTCTTTGTTGGAGGGAGAAGCGGCCGCTAATTTACAGGGCACAACTGAGTTTGAGATTATCACAGCCATAGCCTATGACTACTTTGCCTTAGAGCAAGTAGATGTGGCTATCATGGAAGTGGGCATGGGTGGACTTTTGGATAGTACCAATGTTTGCCAGCCCATTTTGACAGGAATTACGACTATTGGATTGGATCATGTAGCCCTACTTGGGGACACCTTGGAAGCCATAGCAGAGCAGAAAGCTGGTATTATCAAACAAGGTATTCCCTTGGTGACAGGTCGCATTTTTCCAGAAGCTTTGGCTGTGATTGACAGCATTGCGGAAGGGAAAGATGCGCCGAGACTTGCCTACGGGGTAGATTATCAGGTTGATCATCAAAAGAGTGTGGTGACAGGGGAAGTCTTTAATTATACTAGCTCTCTCAGACAAGGTCACTTCCAGACTGGCCTACTTGGTTTGCACCAGATAGAGAATGCTGGGATGGCTATAGCTTTACTTGATACATTTTGTCAAGAGGATGGTCGAGAACTAGCAAGTAATGACTTGCTTGCTCAGGCCTTGGAAGAAACAAGTTGGCCAGGGCGTTTGGAAATCGTGTCAAGAGATCCCTTGATGATTTTGGATGGAGCCCACAACCCTCATGCCATCAAGGCTTTAGTAGCAACCTTGCAAGAACGTTTTGCAGATTATCGTAAGGAAATCCTCTTTACTTGTATCAAAACCAAGGCCTTGGAGGATATGTTGGACTTGCTGGGGGCCATGCCAGATACCGAGCTTACTCTGACACATTTTGACGATAGTCGGGCGACTGATGAAAACGTGCTGAAAGAGGCAGCTAAGTCTAGAAATCTCAGCTACCAAGGTTGGCAGGATTTTCTAGAGCAGAAATTGACAGATAAAAAAGAAGAGAAACAAACAGTTAGGATTGTCACAGGTTCCTTGTATTTCTTGAGCCAAGTGAGAGCTTATCTGATGGAGAGGAAGAACGAAAATGGATACACAAAAGATTGAAACAGCTGTAAAAATGATTATCGAGGCTGTCGGAGAGGACGTTAATCGCGAGGGCTTGCAGGAAACACCTGCTCGTGTGGCCCGTATGTACCAAGAGATTTTTTCAGGTCTTGGTCAAACAGCGGAGGAACATTTGTCAAAATCCTTTGAGATTATCGACGATAATATGGTGGTAGAAAAGGATATCTTTTTCCATACCATGTGTGAACACCACTTTCTGCCATTTTATGGGAGAGCACATATTGCCTATATTCCAGATGGTCGTGTGGCAGGTTTGTCTAAGCTAGCCCGTACGGTTGAAGTTTATTCTAAGAAACCACAAATTCAAGAGCGTTTGAATATCGAAGTGGCCGATGCCTTGATGGAGTATCTGGGTGCTAAGGGAGCCTTTGTTGTCATTGAGGCGGAACATATGTGTATGAGCATGCGTGGTGTCAGAAAACCAGGCACTGCAACCTTGACGACAGTAGCTCGTGGTCTATTTGAAACAGATAAGGACCTCCGAGATCAGGCTTATCGTTTAATGGGACTATAAAAGAATCCGCTTCAAGCGGATTTTTCTAGAAAGGAATCATTATGGATCAACTGCAGATTAAAGATTTGGAAATTTTTGCCTATCATGGTCTTTTTCCTAGTGAAAAAGAATTGGGGCAAAAGTTTGTAGTTTCAGCTGTCTTATCCTATGATATGACCAAGGCGGCTACAGACTTGGATTTAACAGCCTCTGTCCATTACGGGGAATTGTGTCAGCAGTGGACGACTTGGTTTCAGGAAAGCACTGAGGACTTGATTGAAACGGTAGCCTATAAACTGGTAGAACGTACTTTTGAGGCTTATCCTCTTGTCCAAGAAATGAAGTTGGAACTCAAAAAACCTTGGGCGCCAGTGCATTTGCCCCTAGATACTTGCTCAGTAACCATTCATCGCCGTAAGCAGCGAGCCTTTATTGCCTTAGGAAGCAATATGGGGGATAAGCAAGCCAACTTGAAACAAGCCATTGAGAAAATGCGAGCTCGAGGTATCCATATTCTCAAAGAGTCTAGTGTCTTGACGACGGAGCCTTGGGGTGGCGTGGAGCAGGATAGTTTTGCCAATCAAGTGGTTGAGGTAGAAACCTGGTTACCTGCCCCAGTGCTATTAGAGACCTTGTTAGCCATCGAGTTAGAGATGGGACGGGTTCGAGAAGTGCATTGGGGACCTCGTTTGATTGATTTGGACTTGCTCTTTGTGGAGGACCAGGTCATTTATACAGACGACCTTATCTTGCCTCATCCTTACATAGCAGAACGCCTTTTTGTCCTTGAGTCCTTACAGGAACTTGCGCCTCATTTTATCCATCCTACCTTAAAGCAACCTATCCGTAACTTGTATGATGCTTTAAGAAAATAGAAAAACTCTAGCCTTCAGTCACTTGTAACTGAAGGCTAGAGTTTTTATACTCTTCGAAAATCTCTTCAAACCACGTCAGCTTCCATCTGCAACCTCAAAACAGTGTTTTGAGCAGCTTGTGGCTAGCTTCCTAGTTTGCTCTTTGATTTTCCTTGAGTATTAAAATAGGTCATTTTCTTCTGGGAGGAGTATCGTTTCTCTACCATCCATGTCTAAAACCAGTACTCTGGGCGGATAAAGAGGGTCGAAAGGGTGGTTAAAGTCAAAATCAATAGCTGTAGGGAGATGTTGACTTGAAAAGTGGAAGGTGATTTTTCCATGGTTATTGAGCAATTGAAACTCGAGTTCTTCTTCCAATTCAAAGACATTTTTTAAGAAGTGGTCAATAATATACCAAAAAGAGTCAATGACATCATCAGGCAAGCTGGTAACAATTCCAAAACTAGCAGACCGCATGTGGGTACCGGTAAAAGCCATATTTCAGCCCCCTTTCTTTTTCCTTATCATACAGCAAATAGGATTAAAAATCAAGAAAAGGTGTTTTTTTCTTTATAAACATAGTTTTCTATGAAATTTTTTTCAAATAATCTTCAAAAAATACTTGAAAGTGTTTACAAATAGTGATAAAATGGAATAAGTAGAAGCATGAAAACGAAATTTTCATACCGTCTCTTTTTTTGGAGTCTCGTGAGGTATGATATAGAAAGGAAATGGAATGAATACAGACGATACAGTAACGATTTATGATGTCGCCCGTGAAGCAGGAGTTTCAATGGCGACAGTTAGCCGTGTAGTCAATGGCAACAAGAATGTAAAAGAGAATACTCGAAAAAAAGTGCTTGAGGTGATTGACCGTTTGGATTACCGTCCAAATGCTGTGGCGCGTGGTCTTGCAAGTAAAAAGACAACCACTGTCGGTGTCGTGATCCCCAATATCACCAATGGTTATTTCTCAACGCTTGCTAAAGGGATTGATGATATCGCTGAAATGTACAAGTACAATATTGTCCTTGCTAATAGTGATGAGGACGATGACAAGGAAGTTTCAGTTGTCAATACACTATTTTCTAAGCAAGTGGATGGTATCATCTTTATGGGGTACCACTTGACTGAAAAAATTCGTTCAGAGTTTTCTCGCTCTCGGACACCAGTTGTTCTTGCAGGAACTGTGGATGTAGAACATCAGCTTCCAAGTGTCAATATTGACTACAAACAAGCTACGATTGATGCAGTGACCTACCTTGCTAAAGAAAATGAGCGCATTGCTTTCGTTAGCGGTCCACTAGTGGATGATATCAATGGTAAGGTTCGTTTGGTTGGCTACAAGGAAGCCTTGAAAAAAGCAGGTATTTCTTATAGCGAAGGATTGGTATTTGAATCTAAATACACTTATGAAGACGGTTATGCCTTGGCAGAACGCTTGATTTCATCAAATGCAACTGCAGCAGTTGTAACAGGTGATGAGTTGGCAGCAGGTGTCTTGAACGGCCTTGCTGATAAGGGTGTGTCAGTACCAGAAGAGTTTGAAATCATTACTAGTGATGATTCACAAGTCTCTCGCTTTACCCGTCCAAACTTAACCACTATTGCCCAACCTCTTTATGACCTTGGTGCTATTAGTATGCGTATGTTGACTAAGATTATGCACAAGGAAGAGTTGGAAGAACGTGAAGTTCTCTTACCTCATGGTTTGACAGAACGCCGCTCAACACGAAAACGTAAATAGAAAAAATCAGGGAATCGTGAAGATTTCCTGATTTGTTTTATGTGACTATTAGTCCGTCTCGCTCCGTTAGGTGCGAGACAAAACAACCACCCGCTATGCGGGTGCGCGTCGAAGGTTATACCAAAAAAACTCCGAACGCGATACA
>NZ_JBHMFR020000013.1:0-22214 GCF_042436615.2 Streptococcus bovismuti
GTGACGATAGCCTAGGAGATACACCTGTACCCATGCCGAACACAGAAGTTAAGCCCTAGAACGCCGGAAGTAGTTGGGGGTTGCCCCCTGTGAGATATGGAAGTCGCTTAGCTTTAATCCGCCATAGCTCAGTTGGTAGTAGCGCATGACTGTTAATCATGATGTCGTAGGTTCGAGTCCTACTGGCGGAGTAGTTAATTAAGAGAGGTTTAGTCCTCTTTTTTTGTTATGTAATTTATAATCTATCTAGAGTCATTTGACTTCCACAATCAGGACAAAGTGGAGCCTCATAATCCAGTTGAGCAATGATTTCTTTGTGAGTATCCCTATTAACGATATCCATAATTTGGATATTAGGGTCTTTAATGTCTAGTAATTTTGTGATAAAATCTAATTGTTCCATATGAATCTTTCTAGTGAGTTGTTTGGTCGCTTTTTATTATAGATGATATGGGACTTTTTTTCTACAACAAAATAGTCTCCATAATATCCATAGGGGATTTACCCACTACAAATATTATAGAGACTATTTTTTGGTGAGAAAGGTTTAATCAACCTCCATTTTCGATCAATGATAGTACTTAAAGTGACGTTTCTAAGAAGGATTCTGGTAGGTATACCATTGCTTTAAAGGTATTGTGGTATCCCTATTAACAAAATTCATAATGAAGTGGCTAAAGGAGTAGGACTGTAAATCCACTCCTTCGAGTTCGGAGGTTCGAATCCCATTCTTTCCATTAATTTAGTTTTTAAAATTTAGGTAGTAAATTTATTCCTATTCTGTCAACTTTTTCCTATTTGTGATCTTGTTGAGGTTGGTATTTTAACAATTCAGGAATTGATAGTTAATGTGTAAAATTTTTTGTTAGAATAAGATCATAAAAAGTAAAGGAGTGTATGCTTATGCTACAAAATATTTATGATCAGATGACTGATTTCTATGACAGTATCGAAGAAGAGTATGCTACTTTCTTTGGTAATAGTTGGGACTGGGAACATTTTCATTTTAAATTTTTGATTTATTATTTAGTTAGATATGGCATTGGGTGTCGTAGGGATTTTATCGTTTACCATTATCGTGTTGCTTATCGTTTGTATCTTGAAAAGATGATAATGAAACAAGGTTTTATTTCTTGTTGAGATAGTCTGAGTTAATTTCCGAACAAACTTACTTTTTTATGGCAATATAACAATAAATAGCTAGTTATTTTTCTAAATCATTTTTTAATAGTTGGAAATAGCAAATCTTTCTATTGTTTCTTCTTGATAAAAAGGCGATTTTTTCTTATAATAAACTGTAAGATATAATTGCAGGTGAGAGTCCTGCCATGTATGTGAGAAAGGAAGAGCCTGAGGGCTCAGACAAGATTATGACTTCAGTTGTTGTTGTAGGTACCCAATGGGGTGATGAAGGTAAAGGGAAGATTACAGACTTCCTTTCAGCGAATGCAGAAGTGATTGCACGTTACCAAGGTGGTGATAATGCAGGCCACACTATTGTGATTGATGGTAAGAAGTTTAAATTGCACTTGATTCCATCTGGGATTTTCTTCCCTGAAAAAATCTCTGTTATTGGGAATGGTATGGTTGTAAATCCTAAATCTCTTGTAAAAGAGTTGAGCTATCTTCATGAGGAGGGTGTTACAACTGATAACTTGCGTATTTCTGATCGTGCGCATGTTATTTTACCTTATCATATCGAACTGGATCGCTTGCAAGAAGAGGCTAAGGGTGATAATAAGATTGGTACTACAATTAAGGGAATTGGTCCAGCTTATATGGACAAGGCTGCTCGTGTTGGAATTCGTATTGCCGATCTTTTGGATAAAGATATTTTCCGTGAGCGTTTAGAACGTAACCTTGCTGAAAAGAATCGTCTTTTTGAAAAATTGTATGACAGTAAAGCGATTGCTTTCGATGATATTTTTGAAGAGTATTACGAATATGGTCAACAAATCAAGAAGTATGTGACAGATACATCTGTCATTTTGAATGATGCGCTTGATAACGGTAAACGTGTGCTTTTTGAAGGTGCACAAGGTGTTATGCTAGATATCGACCAAGGTACTTATCCATTTGTTACGTCATCAAACCCTGTGGCTGGTGGTGTGACCATTGGTTCTGGTGTTGGTCCAAGTAAGATTGACAAGGTTGTTGGTGTATGTAAAGCCTATACGAGTCGTGTAGGAGACGGTCCTTTCCCAACTGAGTTGTTTGATGAAGTGGGAGAACGTATCCGTGAAGTGGGTCATGAATATGGTACAACAACTGGTCGTCCACGTCGTGTGGGTTGGTTTGACTCAGTTGTGATGCGTCATAGCCGTCGTGTTTCTGGTATTACGAATCTTTCATTGAACTCTATCGATGTTTTGAGTGGTTTAGATACTGTGAAAATCTGTGTGGCCTATGATCTTGATGGTCAACGTATTGACTACTATCCAGCTAGTCTTGAGCAATTGAAACGTTGCAAGCCTATCTATGAAGAGTTGCCAGGTTGGTCAGAAGATATTACCGGAGTTCGTAATTTGGAAGATCTTCCTGAGAATGCGCGTAACTATGTTCGTCGTGTGAGTGAATTGGTTGGCGTTCGTATTTCTACTTTCTCAGTAGGTCCTGGTCGTGAACAAACAAATATTTTAGAAAGTGTTTGGTCGTAAGAGATTTTTAAGATTTGTTTAAGATAGGTTGGTTATACTATAGACAGTTACAAGAAGACCTCCTAACTTGTTGTAACAAATATCCTAAACTTTTCTTTTTCATAATAATCTCCCTATAAAGTCACCGCATTCGGTGGCTTTTTTTGTCTTGGGATTCATGATATAATAATAAAATCGACAAGTAGGAAAAGGGAAATTGATGAATTATACAGTTGAAGAAAAAGAAGTCTTTATGAGGGAAGCTTTGAGAGAGGCTGAGATTGCTCTTGAACACGATGAAATTCCAATTGGTTGTGTGATTGTCAAGGACGGAGAAATCATTGGCCGTGGGCATAATGCTCGTGAGGAGTTGCAACGAGCGGTTATGCATGCGGAAATTATGGCTATAGAGAATGCGAACCTAAGTGAGGAGAGCTGGCGCTTGCTGGATTGCACGCTTTTTGTGACCATTGAGCCTTGTGTCATGTGTAGTGGGGCGATCGGACTCGCCCGTATTCCAAACGTGGTCTATGGGGCTAAAAATCAGAAATTTGGCGCTGCTGGGAGTTTGTACGATATTTTGACAGATGAGCGTCTCAACCATCGTGTGGAGGTTGAAACGGGAATTTTGGAAGATGAATGCGCAGCTATTATGCAGGACTTTTTTAGAAATAGACGGAAAAAATAATTTTGCTTTTAAAATGAATAGGAATGTGATATAATAAATGATGGAGCAACAGTTCTGCGTGAAGCGGGTCAGGGGAGGAATCCAGCAGCCCTAAGCGATTTGAATTGTGTGCTCTTTTTTTCGTGCTTTTTCCGAATAAATAAGATAGAATAATCTAGAATAAATGATAATAGAAAAGAGAAGATGATGAAAATTCGTGGTTTTGAATTGGTTTCGAGTTTTATAGATGAAAATTTATTGCCCAAGCGTGAGACAGCGCATGCGGCTGGTTACGACTTAAAGGTTGCTGTGCGCACAGTTATCGCTCCAGGAGAGATTGTCTTGGTTCCGACAGGGGTTAAGGCTTATATGCAGCCGACTGAGGTACTCTACCTCTATGATCGTTCTTCAAATCCTCGTAAGAAGGGATTGGTTTTAATTAATTCAGTTGGGGTTATTGATGGGGATTATTATGGAAATCCTGGGAATGAAGGGCATATTTTTGCACAGATGAAGAATATAACAGACCAAGAGGTTGTTCTTGAAGTAGGAGAACGTGTTGTCCAGGCTGTCTTTGCTCCTTTCTTAATCGCAGATGGAGATGCGGCTGATGGCGTTCGGACTGGTGGATTTGGATCGACTGGGCACTAGAATGAAGATTATCTTTGTACGTCACGGGGAGCCAGATTATCGTGAGTTAGAGGAGCGTTCTTATACGGGATTTGGGATAGATTTGGCACCCTTGTCTGAGAAGGGATGGCAGCAAGCCCAAGACCTGAGCAAGAATCCGTTACTCTCTTCAGCTGAAATAATCATATCTTCTGCAGTCACAAGAGCTTTAGAAACGTCTTCTTATGTGGTTCGTACTACGAGACTTCCTTTAAGAGTAGAGCCTTTATTACATGAATGGCAGGTCTATGAAACAGGAATAGAAAACTATGAAACAGCTAGAAGCCTGTTTTTAGAAAACAAGGGGGAGTTGCTTCCTAATAGTCCTATTCAATATGAGACGGCTACGGAGATGAAGTCTCGTTTTTTAGAATGTATGGCTAAGTATCGAGATTATCAGATTGTGATAGTGGTAACTCACAATATGCTTATGCGCCAGTTTGTGACAAATGAGAAGATTGATTTTTGCCAAGTGATTGAGTATGAGTTAGAGATATAGAAAGAGGTTTATCATCGCAAAGAAAAAAGCGACATTTGTATGTCAAAATTGTGGGTATAATTCCCCTAAATATCTGGGACGTTGCCCCAACTGTGGGTCTTGGTCTTCTTTTGTAGAAGAGGTTGAGGTTGCCGAGGTAAAGAATGCGCGTGTGTCCTTGACAGGTGAGAAAACCAAGCCCATGAAACTGGCTGAGGTGACTTCAATCAACGTCAATCGAACCAAGACGGAGATGGAGGAATTCAACCGTGTACTTGGAGGAGGAGTGGTACCAGGAAGTCTCGTCCTCATCGGTGGGGATCCTGGGATTGGGAAATCTACCCTTCTCCTACAAGTCTCAACCCAGCTGTCTCAAGTGGGGACTGTTCTCTACGTTAGTGGGGAGGAGTCTGCCCAGCAGATTAAACTACGTGCAGAGCGCTTGGGTGATATCGATAGTGAGTTTTATCTTTATGCAGAGACAAATATGCAGAGTGTTCGCGCAGAGGTAGAGAGAATCCAGCCAGACTTCCTTATTATTGACTCTATCCAGACTATTATGTCTCCTGAGATTTCAGGGGTTCAGGGGTCTGTTTCTCAGGTGCGTGAGGTGACAGCTGAACTGATGCAGCTGGCTAAAACTAATAATATCGCCATCTTTATCGTAGGCCATGTTACCAAGGAAGGAACCTTGGCTGGGCCTCGTATGCTAGAGCATATGGTGGATACGGTGCTTTACTTTGAAGGGGAGCGTCATCATACCTTCCGTATTTTGAGAGCGGTCAAAAACCGTTTTGGCTCTACCAATGAAATTGGGATTTTTGAGATGCAGTCAGGTGGCTTGGTTGAGGTCCTCAATCCGAGTCAAGTTTTCTTAGAAGAGCGTTTAGACGGTGCTACGGGCTCGTCCATCGTGGTGACTATGGAAGGGACGCGTCCGATTTTGGCGGAGGTTCAGGCTTTGGTGACACCGACCATGTTTGGAAATGCCAAGCGTACGACAACAGGACTTGATTTTAACCGTGCTAGCTTGATTATGGCTGTTTTGGAAAAGCGGGCAGGGCTTCTCTTGCAAAATCAAGATGCTTATCTTAAATCTGCTGGCGGTGTCAAATTGGATGAACCTGCCATTGACTTGGCGGTTGCAGTTGCCATTGCTTCTAGTTACAAAGACAAGCCAACCAACCCTCAGGAATGTTTTGTAGGCGAGCTGGGTTTGACAGGGGAGATTCGGCGCGTGAATCGTATCGAGCAACGTATCAATGAAGCTGCTAAACTGGGCTTTACTAAGATTTATGTACCTAAGAATTCCTTAACAGGAATCACTCCACCCAAGGAAATTCAGGTCATTGGAGTGACAACGATTCAGGAAGTTTTGAAAAAGGTCTTTGCATAATTCGTGACAAATCCTCTTAAAAATGATAAGATAGGAGAAATATTTGACTATCAAATTTTCGAGGAGGGAATCGTGTCGTATTTTGAACAGTTTATGCAAGCCAATCAGGCTTATGTTGCCCTACATGGGCAGTTAAATCTGCCACTTAAACCCAAAACCAGAGTAGCTATTGTGACCTGTATGGACTCACGTTTGCACGTTGCGCAAGCTCTGGGCTTGGCACTTGGGGATGCTCATATCTTGCGGAATGCAGGTGGTCGAGTGACTGAGGACATGATTCGTTCGCTAGTTATTTCCCAGCAACAGATGGGGACAAGAGAGATCGTGGTGTTGCACCATACAGACTGTGGTGCTCAGACCTTTGAAAATGGACCTTTTCAGGAGTATTTAAAAGAGGAACTAGGTGTCGATGTGTCAGATCAGGACTTTTTGCCCTTCCAAGATATAGAGGAGAGCGTACGCGAGGACATGCAACTCCTTATCGAGTCGCCTCTAATACCAGATGATGTGATTATCTCTGGTGCTATTTACGATGTGGATACAGGAAGTATGACAGTCGTAGAATTGTAAAAAATTCATTTAGAAAGAAAGTGTATGAAGAAAAACAGCATTTTATTTATTTTTATCTTATTGCTATGTATTGGTTTACAGTATGAAACCATCTACTATACGGACGGTTCGATGTCAGGTGCGGAATATGGACTGATGGGAGTTTCTATCTTTCTAGCTCTCTTTTACATGATTCCGGCTCTTTATTTCCTCTTCCGTATTGGGAAAAAATGGGAATTACCAAAGAACGCCTTGATCTTGTCTTTATTGGGTGGGATGTTCCTTTCAGGCTGGCTTTCTAGCTTTGCTAATACCTACATCCATGATTTACTGGGGGTTCTTTTCCCAGATAGTGCATTTTTAAATGCCTTTGAAAGTGCTATTGTGGCTCCTTTGGTAGAAGAACCCTTGAAATTATTGCCACTTGTCTTTGTTTTAGCTTTGATTCCTGTGCGAAAATTAAAATCTTTGTTTTTACTAGGGATTGCTTCTGGTTTGGGATTCCAAATGATTGAGGATATTGGCTATATTCGTACAGATTTGCCAGAGGGCTTTGACTTTACTATTTCGAGAATTTTAGAGCGTATCATCTCAGGAATTGCCTCTCACTGGACTTTTTCAGGTCTAGCTGTAGTGGGTGTGTACTTGCTTTACAGAGCCTATAAAGGGCAGAAGGTTGGCAAGAAACAGGGTCTTATTTTCCTAGGTTTAGCCTTGGGAACTCACTTCCTGTTTAACTCTCCTTTTGTGGAATTAGAGACAGAGTTACCCTTAGCGATTCCATTGGTTACGGCTATTACTCTCTATGGTTTTTATCAGGCTTATCGCTTTGTTGAGAAGCACGATGAGATAATGAACTAGAATATTTTTCAAAAGAATGATGCAAGGGTACAAATATGCTGCTCTTCTTTTATTTTTGATTGAAAAATAGTGTAAAAAGCGCTACAATGGTAAATGGAAAAATCTTGTGAAAAGCACAAGCGATACATATATACCGGAGGAAATCATGTCTTTTTCTGATTTAAAGCTGTTTGCCCTTTCTTCTAATCAAGAATTGGCAAAACGTGTGGCGCAGGAGATTGGGATAGAGTTGGGGAAATCAAGTGTCCGCCAATTTTCAGATGGAGAGATTCAGGTCAACATCGAAGAATCAATCCGTGGGAAACACGTCTTTATCCTACAATCAACTAGTTCACCTGTAAATGACAATCTGCTTGAAATTTTGATTATGGTAGATGCTTTGAAGCGTGCGAGTGCAGAATCTGTCAATGTTGTCATGCCTTACTATGGGTATGCACGTCAGGATAGAAAGGCGAGAGCACGTGAGCCAATCACTTCAAAACTTGTCGCAAATATGCTTGAAGTAGCTGGAGTGGATCGTTTATTGACCATCGACTTGCATGCTGCTCAGATTCAAGGATTCTTTGATATTCCTGTGGATCACTTGATGGGAGCTCCTCTGATTGCGGATTATTTTGAGCGTCGTGGCATGGTTGGTTCTGACTATGTGGTTGTCAGTCCAGACCATGGAGGAGTGACTCGTGCCCGTAAATTGGCAGAATTTTTGAAAACATCTATTGCTATCATTGATAAACGTCGTAGTGTTGATAAGATGAATACCAGTGAAGTCATGAACATCATCGGTAAGGTCGAAGGCAAGACTTGTATCTTGATTGATGATATGATTGATACTGCTGGAACGATTTGTCATGCGGCAGATGCCCTTGCAGAAGCTGGTGCTGTTGAAGTCTATGCAAGCTGTACGCACCCAGTTCTTTCTGGTCCTGCTATGGACAATATCCAAAAATCAGCTATTAAGAAATTGGTTGTTTTGGATACTATCTACCTGCCAGAAGAGCGTTTGATTGATAAGATTGAGCAGATTTCAATCGCTCATCTCCTAGGGGATGCTATTGTACGTATCCATGAAAAACGCCCACTTTCTCCACTTTTCAGTATTGAGAAAAAGATTTAATGACCAAGCCTGAGATGATTCTCAGGTTTTTTCATTTCTTTTCCGAATAAATAGATAGAGTCAGTGAATCTAGTAAAACTAGATTTAATACTCTTCGAAAATCAAATTCAAACCACGTCAACGTCGCCTTGCCGTACTCAAGTACAGCCTGCGGCTAGTTTCCTAGTTTGCTCTTTGATTTTCATTGAGTATAAGACTATGGTATAATAAAAGGAGGAAAAGGATGATTCTAAGACATCCGGGCATTAGCCCGACCAATGATTTGGTTGCTAAGAAAATCTTTAGCAATCCAGAAATCACTTGTCAATTTATTCGTGATATGCTGGACTTGCCAGCCAAAAATGTAACCATTTTGGAGGGAAGCAATATTCACGTCTTGCCTTCCATGCCTTACTCAGCTCAGGATTTCTATACAAGTATAGACGTCTTGGCGGAGTTGGATAATGGCACTCAAGTTATCATCGAAATTCAGGTGCATCACCAGAATTTCTTCATCAATCGCCTGTGGGCTTATTTGTGCAGTCAGGTCAATCAGAATCTTGAAAAAGTTCGCCAGCAAGAGGGCAATACTCATCAGAGTTACAAACACATCGCACCAGTATATGCTATCGCTATTGTGGATAGTAATTATTTCTCAGATGATTTGGCTTTCCATAGCTTTAGTATGCGCGAGGACACGACAGGTGAGGTCTTAACCATCACAAACAATGAACAGGAAAACCATCTGGTCAAGATGGCGTTCTTGGAATTAAAAAAATACAGAGAAACCAGCAAAGACGAGGTTCACAAGCCGTGGTTGGAGTTTTTTGGGAATAAACCCTTTACCCAACAACCCGAGCGAGCCATAAGCCAAGCAGACCAACTGCTGGACTACAAGAGCTGGTCCGAGGAGGACAGGAAAATGTTTAGTGAACAACGCAGACGCGAAGAACAAGCATTATTGGCTCATGACTATGCCTTGGAACAAGCTGAGGAAAAGGGCTTAGAGCGTGGACTTGAACGTGGTCGTGCAGAGGGTATTGAAAAAGGGCGAGAAGAAGGTCTTGAACAAGGACTGGAGCGTGGGAAAGTTGAAGGACAAATCTTTACTTTTCTAGATTTAGTACGCCAACATGTTTTAACTTCCGAATTTGCTAGTGAACAATTGGGAATGACTGTTGCTGAGTTTGAAGAACTATTGAAAGACCATCATAAATAAGACCTAAAAATACAGAGAAACCAGCAAAGATAAGGTTCGCAAGCCGTGGTTGGAGTTTTTCGGGAATAAGCCTTTTACCCAACAACCCGAGCGAGCCATCAGCCAAGCAGACCAACTGCTGGACTATAAGAGCTGGTCCGAGGAGGACAGGAAAATGTTTAGTCAACTACGTATGCGAGAAGAACAAGCCTTGTTAGCACAGGACTATGCCTTAGAAACAGCTAGGGCGGAGGGGATTGAACAAGGTTTAGAGCGTGGGAAAGCTGAAGGAAGGGAAGAAGGAAAACTCTTTGCCTTCTTAGACATGGTTCGTCAACATGCTTTAACTTCCGAATTTGCTAGTGAACAATTAGGCATGACGGTCGCTGAGTTTGAGGCCTTGCTATAAGGTCACATTTTAAATAGTAGAAAGTTGATGAAATGGCAGGTTCTTATCAAAAAACTTGCCATTTTTACTTGACATTTAGAAGTGTTTATAAGATAATACCATAGACGTGAGTTCTGTCCAACTGTCTATGTGGATTAGATATGAATGATTTTACTCAAGGATCATAAGTTTGTGAGATTTTCACTTGAAAAATGCAGTATTTGACGGGTATTTTTTCTCACAAAAATGTTTTTTTCACCTTTTTTTCTAAAAATAGGTAAAAACTTTAAAAACTAGAAGAAAACCCTTGACAAATCCTGCAAATATTTATATACTGTATGGTAGTAAGATAGTCTTACGAAAAAATATATAATGAAAAATGAAGGAGATAAAACGATGAAAAAAGTTTTATTGACAAGCGCAGTCGCTCTTGCAGCATTTGGTGCTGTACAAGCTGTTTCAGCTGATACTAACAACGGTTACACTGAAAGTGGTCGTGTAAATCCAAAAACAGGTAAATTGGATGTTGCTAAATACACAGAAAATGAAGTGAAATCAGCTCATACTGGTGTAGTTGCTCCAGAAAACCAATACAAACCAGAAACTCCAGCTTACAACCCTTACCACGGTAAACCAGTTGTGTTTGGTAACGGTTCACACGTTCGTTTCCACGTTCGTGACCTTCAAGGTGCTTCAGTAGCAGGTGTTAAAGTAGATATCATGGTTTGGGCTAACAAAGCTGATTACATGAACTACGCTAAAGCATCAGTTGTTTCTGCTGAATCTAACGCAGCAGGTGATGTTGAATTGTCAGTACCACATGGTGGATTGGTTCAATACCGTGTAGCTAATGTACCAAAAGGGTATGTTGTAAAAGGTATGGAGTCTACTAACGGACTTTACACATTAAACAAAACTTCAAATGGCGCAGAAATTGGTAGCGTTGCAGAAGGAACATTTGTATACTCTGGTTCAGCTGACTTAGATAAAGATACTCATGCAGATATGTTCACAAACGCTTCAGTTGATTTGGTTCTTGAAAAAACTGACTCATACAACGTTGTGAAAGACCAATGGGTTCAAGAAGAAGATGGTTGGAAATACTACGCTTCTAACAAAGCTGTTTCAGGTTGGAAACAAGTTGACGGTAAATGGTTCTTCTTTAACGCTGAAGGCGTAATGCAAAAATGGTGGGTTAAAGATGGAAACACTTGGTACTACCTAAACGGAAACGGTGAAATGCAAACTGGTTGGTTGCAAGACGGTGGTAAATGGTACTACCTTGAAAACTCAGGTGCTATGAAAGCTAGCCAATGGTTCACTGTTGGTGGTAAATGGTACTACGTTGACGGTTCAGGTGCCCTTGCAGTAAACACTACTGTAGGTGGATACACTGTTAACGGAAACGGTGAATGGGTTAAATAATCTAGCTCAATAAAAAAAGCAGGAGATTTCTTCTGCTTTTTATTTTTTCCATAAAAAGTTCAGTTTTTCTTAGAAATTTTTGTAAAAATAAGATACAATAAAGAAAAGCATAATAGCTAAATTTAAGAATGGAGAATGTTCACATGAAAAATAAAAAAGCTTTAGCTCTAGCTCTTGCTAGTGTCACAATGGCAGGCGCTGCTGTGACTGCTTACTCAGCTATCACAGCTCCTTCTGTACATGCGGAAGAGTTTGTTCGTAAAACAGAATGGGTGACGATTTCGAATGACCGTTCACGTACTCGTACGACAGTCTACCATGAGGCAGGAGACCAGAAAATTGATTTACATAAATACATTGATAAATTCGAATATCAAAATACTTATGTAGAGGGTGGTGTTCGTTACTATGTATTTGTGGAAAAGGGTACAAAACTTGATGAGTTGGAAAATGACCCAAATACAGCGTCTGCGGATTTGAATAAACAAGGTTATAAATCGACTGATAAAAATAACAGCTGGCGTGAAGTGTCAGGTAACCGTTACTTCTATTCACACGGGAACCCAGTTAAGGGTTGGGTCATGATTGACAACAAGACTTATTACTTCAACAGTGAAGGTGTTATGGCTCGTGGTATCATCGAAAACAACTCTGAACGCTACTACCTAGATAATCAAGGTGTTAAAAGAACTGGTTTCATTAAAGTAGGTGAAAAAACTTACTACTTTGATGCAAACGGTGTTCGTAGAACAGAAGTTGTCACAGAAAATGGTCAATCGCACTTTGTAAAAGACGGTGTTGTGACAAATGGAGTTCAAAAAGTTGGTACGAAATGGTACTTCTTTGATGAAAAAGGTAAAGCTCAATCAGGTATTGTAAAAGATAGCGCTGGTAAATGGTATTACATCACTGCAGAAGGTGAGCGTAAGACTGGCCTTATCAAAGGTGCTGGCGACAAGTATTACTTTGTAACTGAGGAAGGTGAACGTAAGTTCGGTGAAATCACTGTTGACGGTAAAACTTACTTCTTGACAGATGATTCTGATACTAAAGCTGGCTGGAACAAAGTTGACAATCACTGGGTTTATGTAAATAAAGAAGGTAAACGTCAAACTGGCTGGCTTAAAGATGGTGGTAAATGGTACTACTTTAACGCTGAAGGCGTGATGCAAAAATGGTGGATCAAAGATGGTAACAAATGGTACTATCTAAACGGTTCAGGTGAAATGCAAACTGGCTGGTTGCAAGATGGTGGTACTTGGTACTACCTAAACAGTTCAGGTGCTATGGAAACTGGCTGGCTTAAAGATGGTGGTGCTTGGTACTACCTTAAAGGCTCAGGTGCCATGGTAACTGGTTGGTTCCAAGTTGGTGGTAAATGGTACTATGCTTATAGTTCAGGTGCCCTTGCAGTAAACACTACAGTTAACGGCTACTATGTAAATGCCAACGGTGAGTGGGTATAAAAATAGGAAGAGAGTGGTTTTTCAACTGCTCTCTTTTTTACATTTAAATATTTCTACACTTTTTATGTTTTTTATTGCATTTATTATAGGAAAGGGATATAATCTAGATAAATTTATTATCTTAATACAGGAGGATTTTCCTATGAGAAAAACAGTAACAGGTATTTTGCTAGCAACTTCTGTGCTAACTATGGCGACAGTCCAACAAGTACAAGCTGCAGAAAATGGAGCAGCAACGGCTTCGACAACTTCTACGGTTACAGAAGTTCATTATATTGCATTTAAAAATGGTAGAATTGTTGATATCAAAGCAGCATTGACAGGGTCTGCTGTAACAGCTACATCTATCAAGGAACAGCCTAAAATTGAGAACTATAACTATACTACTAGTGAAGTAAGGGATGGTATACTATACCATACATATGCTCCAGTTGCTACAACAGATAATAGTAATACTTCTTCTGCTCAAAGCAATCCTTATCATGGTGGAAATACGGCTGCTACAACGAACACGAATACAAACAACAATCAAAACGCTACAACAACTAGTGGCAATTCAGCAGTCAAGGAAGTTCGTTTTGTAGTCTATAAAGAAGGCAGTAGCGACCCAGTAAATATTAAGGAACCGCGTAAAGGATCTGAAGCATCAGACACAAGTCATCCGACTATTGCTAACTATGACTACGTTACAGGTGAGTTAAAAGACGGTGTTCTTTATCATGTCTATCGTTCAAACACAGCCACTAACGCTAACCAAAATAATGCTGGTAACAGCAACCAAAATCAGTCTACAGCGGCAGGTCAGTTCAAAACAGAGAACGGAAAAGTCTACTATATCAAGGACGGCAAAAAGGTTAGTGGTTGGCAAAAAATCGATGATAAGACTTATTACTTTGAAGCTGATGGTGCTATGAAGAAAGGACTATTGACTGCAGGTGATAAGCAATACTATCTAGATGAAAAAGATGGTGTTAAAAAGTTAGGCTTTGTAAAAGTTGCTGATAAGACTTATTATTTTGTAGAAGATGGTGAGAAGAAAACTGGTTTTGTTAAAATCGATGATAAAACTTACTATGTCAAAGAAGGTGTCCGTTTAACGGGTGATATTACTGTTGATGGGAAACATTATTTCTTGGATGAGGAAGGTGTCCTTAAACAAGGGATTGTTGTGATTGATGGTAAAAAATTCTTCATCGATAGCGAAGGAAATCGTCAGACTGGCTGGAAGAAGGTTGAGGGTGACTGGTATTATTTCTCTAAAGAAGATGGAATGAAGACTGGTTGGCTGAAAGATGGTGGTAAATGGTATCATTTTAATGCTGCAGGTGTGATGCAAAAATGGTGGTTTAAAGAAGGTGACACTTGGTACTACTTAAATGGTTCAGGTCAAATGCAAACTGGTTGGTTGAAACAAGGTGGTAGTTGGTATTATCTTGATAATTCAGGCGCTATGAAGACTGGTTGGTTTCAAGTAGATGGCAAATGGTACTATGCATATAGTTCAGGAGCTCTTGCTGTTAGCACTACAATCAATGGTTACACAGTAAATGCCAACGGTGAGTGGGTTTAAAAGTGTAAAATTTACTATAAAAAATGTAAATAATGAAAAGAAAACAAAAAGAAAGCTTATAAAATAGGCTTTCTTTTTCTGTTATGAGATGTTTATTTGAAAATTAACATAAGTATATAATTGTATAAATAAAATGACCTATTACTTGATTATATTTTTAGAAAGAGTTATAATAAACCCAAATATAATTCTAAAAAAGGGGTTTCACAAATGGATAAAAAGAAAATGATTTTAACTAGCTTGGCTAGTGTGGCTGTATTGGGAGCAGCATTTGCGGCATCTCAACCATCAGTCGTGAAAGCTGCAGAGGATAATGCAACTACTGCTTCAGCTCAACCAGCACCTACTAAACCAGCAGACGCTGGAGCTACTGACACTTCTAAATCAGAAGTTACAAGTCCAGAAATTAAACAAGCTGAAGCTGACGCTAAAAAAGCTGAAGGAAAGGTTACTGAAGCTCAAGCTAAAGTAGATACAACTACTACTGCATCTAACGAAGCTAACACTAAACTAGAAGCTGAGAAAAAAGAATCTGCTGAAGCTGACGCTGCAAAAACTGAAGCTGAAAAAGCTAAAACTGCAGCTGATGAAGAATTAGCTAAAGCTAAAGAAAAAGCTACTGAAGCTGACGCTAAAGCTAAAGAAGAAGCTAAAAAAGAAGAAGACGCTAAGAAAGAAGAAGCTGATTCTAAAGATGCTCTATCAAAAGCTTTAGATCAATTAGAAAAAGATATCGATGCTGATGCTAAGATTACAAATAAAGAAGAAGCTAAAAAAGCATTAGGTAAAAAAGATATTTTAGCAGCTGTAGAATCTGGTGATTTAAAAGCTGGTGATGTTCTTGCTGAATTAGCAGATGATAACGAAAAAGCTGAAGCTAATAAAGAAACTGAGAAAAAATTAAGAAATAAAGACCAAGCTAATGAAGCTAACGTTGCAGCAACTTCAGCTGAAGAAGCTAAATCTAAAGATCAATTACCAGAAAACATTAAAGCTGGAATTGACAAAGCTGAAAAAGCTGATGCTGCTCGTCCTGCATCAGAAAAAGCTCAAGATAAAGCTGATGACTTAGGTGAAAAAGTTGATACGCTTAAAGAAGATGCTGATGCATTAAAAGCTGAAGAAGATAAAAAAGCTGAAGCTCTTAAAAAACAAGAAGATACATTAAAAGAAGCTGAAGAAGCTCTTAAATCAGCTACAGATAACGGTTCTGATTCTGATATTGTTTCTTCATTAGATAAAGCTGTTAAGGCGATTAAAAAAGAGCGTGATGCTGCACAAAATGCATTTGATCAAGCTGCTTCGGATACTAAAGCTGTTGCTGATGAACTAAACAAACTTACTGATGAGTACAACAAAACTCTTGACGAAGTGAAGGCTGCTAAAGAAAAAGAAGCTAACGAGCCAGCAAAACCAGTAGAAGAAGAACCAGCTAAACCAGCAGAAAAAACAGAAGCTGAAAAAGCTGCTGAAGCTAAAGCAGAAGCCGATGCTAAAGTTGCTGAATTGCAGAAAAAAGCAGACGAAGCTAAAACAAAAGCAGATGAAGCTACAGCTAAAGCTACTAAAGAAGCTGAAGATGTGAAAGCTGCTGAAACTAAAAAAGCTGAAGCCGATAAAGCTAAAACTGACGCAGAAGCTGAATTAGCTAAAGCTAAAGAAGAAGCAGAAAAAGCAAAAGCAAAAGTTGAAGAACTTAAAAAAGAAGAAAAAGATAACTTAGAAGCTCTTAAAGGTGCTTTAGAGCAACTTGAAAAAGACGCAGAAGCTGAAATTAACAAAAATTCTAAAATCACTGACAAAGCTAAAGCTCTCGAAGAAGCTAAAGCTGCAATTGGTAAAGACGCTTTACTAAAAGCTATCGAAGATGGTGTCATCACAGCTACACAAGCTGCTAAAGAATTAGAAGATCAAAATGCGACTGCTGAAGCTAATAAAGATCAAGACCCTCAAGCTGACGAAATCGGTGCTACAAAACAAGAAGGTAAAGATCTATCTGAGCTTCCAGCTGCTGATAAAGAAAAATTAGACGCTGCTTACAACAAAGAAGCTTCTAAACCAATCGTTAAAAAACTTCAAGACATCGCTGATGATATCGCTGAAAAAATTGAAAAATTAACTAAAGTAGCTGATAAAGATAAAGCTGATGCTACTGAAAAAGCTAAAGCTGTAGAAGAAAAAAATGCTGCATTAAATAAACAAAAAGAAACTTTAGAAAAAGCTAAAGCTGCTCTTGAAACAGCTAAGAAAAACAATGCTGACCAAGCTATCCAAGATGGATTACAAGATGCTGTTACTAAACTAGAAGCTTCTGTTGCTTCTGCTAAAACTGCTGCTGATGAAGCTCAAGCTAAATTCGACGAAGTTAACGAAGTAGTGAAAGCTTACAAAGATGCAATCGATGAACTAACTGACGATTACAATGCAACTTTAGGTTATATCGAAAACTTAAAAGAAGTTCCTAAAGGTGAAGCACCAAAAGACTTCGCAGGTGGAGTAAATGATGATGAAGCAACTACTGAGCCTGCTAAGGAAGCGGATGAGGTTCCAACGGTTCCTAATGCTCCAGAATTCAATGGTGGTGTAAATGATGATAATGCTCCTACAGCTGAAGAAAACCCAGAAGGTAAAGCACCAGCTGAGCAACCAAAAACAGAAGTTAAAGATATTAAATCTGAAATCAAACGTCTTGAAAAAGAAGTTGAAAAACTTGAATCTGACGTGAAAGATGCAGAAAATGGTGCTGAAGACTATTTTGTAGAGGGATTGAAAGGTGAATTAGATAAAGCTAAAGCAGAATTAGAAGAACTTAAAGCTGCTTGGTTAAATCTTGTGAATGACAAACCTGAGTTTGATTTATCAAAATTAAATGAAGGTAAATTGCCTGAATCGAATAAAGAAAATACAGTTCCATCAAGACCTGAAAAACCAGCTCCTGATTTCCCAATCCCAGCTAAAGTTGGAACACCTGGAAATCCACCGCGTGAAAATTCTGATACTACAGCTGTGAATGAACCTGCACTTGTGCCAACTACACCGGCTGCTCCTGGAACAGATGCTTCAGCTACACCAACAACTCCTAGAACGGATGCTCCAGCTATGCCAACAGCAACTCCTGCGGTTGCACCAACTGTAGCAGGTACTAATAAAGATAATACATATCAAGCTCCAGCTGTGAAAGTAGAAGATAAGAAAGAACTTCCTAACACTGGTGGTAAAGATAATGTTGCAATTGCATCATTAGGATTCCTTGGATTGCTCCTTGGTGCCCTTCCATTTGTGAAACGCAAAAACTAATTAGTTGAAGATATAAAAGAGAAGGATTATGACCTTCTCTTTTTGTGATATGGACTATAGTGAGAGTTTTATTGAAAGAAGAAAAAAGTGAACAAAACGACATTTTGGTTTTGTTCACTTTTATGTTGCTCTATAAACTTACAATAAGGCCTCAAACTCAGCGACTGTCATGCCTAATTGTTCACTCGCAAATTCGGAAGTTAAAACATGTTGACGTACCATGTCTAAGAAGGCAAAAAGTTTCCCTTCTTCCCTTCCTTTAACTTTTCCACGCTCTAAACCTTGTTCAAGACCCTCAGCTCGCCCACGCTCTAAGCCTTTTTCTTCAGCTTGTTCCAAGGCATAGTCCTGTGCTAACAAGGCTTGTTCTTCTCGCATACGTAGTTGACTAAACATTTTCTTATCCTCCTCGGACCAGCTCTTGTAGTCTAGCAGTTGGTCTGCTTGACTGATGACTCGCTCGGGTTGTTGGGTAAAGGGTTTATTCCCAAAAAACTCTAACCAGGGCTTGCGAACCTCGTCTTTGCTGGTTTCTCTGTATTTTTTTAATTCCAAGAATGCCATCTTGACCAGATGGTTTTCTTGTCCGTTAGTTGTGATGGTTAATGCTTCACCTGTCGTGTCCTCGCGCATACTAAAGCTATGAAAAGCCAAATCATCTGAGAAATAATTACTGTCCACAATAGCGATAGCATATACCGGTGCAATGTGTTTGTAACTCTGGTGAGTGTTTCCTTCTTGTTGACGAATTTTTTCTAGGTTTTGATTGACCTGACTGCACAAATAAGCCCACATGCGATTGATGAAGAAATTCTGGTGATGCACCTGAATTTCGATGATAACTTGAGTGCCATTATCCAACTCCGCCAAGACGTCTATACTTGTATAGAAATCCTGCGCTGAGTAAGGCATGGAAGGCAAGACGTGAATATTACTTCCCTCCAAAATCGTCACATTTTTTGCTGGCAAGTCCAGCATATCACGAATAAATTGACAAGTGATTTCTGGATTGCTAAAGATTTTCTTAGCAACCAAATCATTGGTCGGGCTAATGCCCGGATGTCTTAGAATCATCCTTTTCCTACTTTTATTATATCACAGTTTTAAATCTAGGTTTACTAGATTCACTGCTACTATCTATTTATTCGGAAAAAGGATGAAAAATACTCGGTCTGGCTCTTCCCAATGGTATTTTTTGGTGCTTTCCTTTATAATGGGTGTATGGATAAGAAAAAATTATTATTGATTGATGGGTCTTCTGTTGCTTTTCGGGCGTTTTTTGCGCTCTATCAGCAGTTGGACCGTTTTAAGAATGCGGCTGGTTTGCATACCAATGCGATTTATGGCTTTCAGTTGATGTTGAGCCATTTGTTGGAGCGGGTTGAGCCAAGTCATATTTTGGTGGCTTTTGATGCGGGAAAGACGACTTTCCGTACAGAGATGTATGCGGACTATAAGGGTGGTCGAGCTAAGACTCCTGATGAGTTTCGTGAGCAATTTCCCTTCATTCGTGAGTTGTTGGATCATATGGGGATCCGTCACTATGAGTTGGCTCAGTATGAGGCGGATGACATTATTGGGACACTGGATAAACTAGCAGAGCAGGATGGTTTTGATATTACCATTGTCAGTGGGGACAAGGACTTGATTCAGCTGACGGATGAGCATACGGTGGTTGAGATTTCCAAGAAAGGTGTGGCTGAGTTTGAGGCCTTTACGCCAGATTATCTCATGGAAAAGATGGGCATTACACCGACTCAGTTTATCGATCTCAAGGCGCTCATGGGTGATAAGTCTGATAATATCCCTGGAGTGACCAAAATCGGTGAAAAGACAGGTATCAAGCTCTTGCTGGAGCATGGTTCGCTTGAGGGGATTTATGAAAATATCGATGGGATGAAGGCTTCTAAGATGAAGGAAAATCTCATCAATGATAAGGACCAGGCCTTTTTGTCTAAGACACTGGCGACTATTGATACCAAGGCACCGATTGAGATTGGTTTGAAGGATTTGGTCTATAGTGGTCCAGATGTGGAAAATCTTGGGAAGTTCTACGATGAGATGGGCTTCAAACAGCTCAAGCAGGCTTTAAATGTGTCGTCAGCTGATGTTGCTGAAAGTTTGGACTTTACTATCGTTGAGCAAGTCAGTCAAGATATGCTGAGTGAAGAAGCTATCTTTCACTTTGAGCTTTTTGGTGAGAATTACCATACGGATGATTTGGTTGGTTTTGCTTGGTCTTGTGGGGATAAGCTTTATGCTACAGACAAGCTTGAACTTTTGCAAGAGCCTATTTTCAAGGATTTTCTAGAAAAAACACCTTTGAGGGTGTATGACTTTAAGAAAGCTAAAGTTCTCTTGCATCGTTTGGGTGTGGATTTGCAGGCGCCTGCTTTTGACAGTCGTTTGGCTAAATATCTCCTTTCGACTGTGGAGGACAATGAAATTGCGACCATCGCTAGTCTTTATGGTCAGACTTACTTGGTCGATGATGAGACTTTCTATGGTAAGGGAGTCAAGAAGGCCATTCCTGAACGCGAGAAATTCTTGGAACATTTAGCGCGTAAGCTTGCTGTTTTGGTTGAGACAGAGCCTATTTTGCTTGAAACACTCAGTGAAAATGGGCAATTAGAGCTTCTTTATGATATGGAGCAACCTCTGGCTTTTGTCCTTGCCAAGATGGAAATTGCTGGGATTACGGTCAAGAAAGAGACCTTGCTTGAGATGCAGGCTGAAAATGAGCTTGTCATTGAAAAACTCACTCAGGAGATTTACGAACTGGCTGGTGAGGAGTTTAATATCAACTCGCCTAAGCAGTTGGGCGTGCTTCTCTTTGAAAAATTGGGACTTCCTCTAGAATACACTAAAAAAACCAAGACAGGTTATTCGACAGCGGTGGATGTCTTGGAGCGTCTAGCTCCTATTGCTCCGATTGTTAAGAAAATTCTTGACTATCGTCAGATTGCCAAGATTCAATCCACTTATGTAATTGGCTTGCAGGACTGGATTTTAGCTGATGGCAAGATTCATACTCGCTATGTTCAGGATTTGACCCAGACCGGGCGTCTGTCTAGTGTAGATCCAAACTTGCAAAATATCCCTGTGCGTTTGGAGCAGGGTCGTCTCATTCGTAAGGCTTTTGTGCCTGAGTGGGAGGATAGTGTGCTGCTCAGTTCGGACTATTCACAGATTGAATTGCGCGTTCTGGCGCATATTTCTAAGGATGAGCACTTGATTAAGGCCTTCCAAGAGGGGGCAGATATCCATACTTCGACAGCTATGCGGGTCTTTGGCATTGAGCGTCCTGAGGATGTGACTCCAAACGACCGTCGCAATGCCAAGGCTGTTAACTTTGGAGTGGTTTACGGGATTTCAGACTTTGGTTTGTCTAATAATTTGGGCATTAGCCGTAAGGAGGCCAAGGCTTACATTGATACCTACTTTGAACGTTTCCCAGGTATTAAAAACTACATGGATGAAGTGGTGCGTGAGGCGCGTGATAAGGGCTATGTAGAGACCCTCTTCAAGCGTCGTCGTGAGTTGCCAGATATCAATTCGCGTAACTTTAACATTCGTGGTTTTGCGGAGCGGACTGCCATCAACTCTCCTATCCAGGGTTCCGCAGCAGATATTCTCAAGATTGCCATGATCCAGCTGGATAAAGCCTTAGTTGCAGGTGGTTATCAGACTAAGATGCTTCTGCAAGTGCACGATGAAATCGTCCTTGAAGTGCCTAAATCGGAACTAGCAGAGATGAAAAAATTAGTGAAACAAACCATGGAAGAAGCCATTCAACTCAGTGTTCCTCTTATCGCAGATGAAAATGAAGGGGCAACCTGGTACGAGGCTAAATAAAAAGGGGGCTAGTCCTCCTTTTTTGTAGTAGAATTCTGCAAGCCTTTTCAAATTGTGCTATACTGAAGAAAAAGGAGGATTTCTATGAGTCAAGAATTTATCAATCCAAGTGATGGTGTGATTCGTCAGTATCTCGCAACGAGTAAAACCCTTGCTGTGGTGGGTTTGTCAGACCGTGAGGAAACAACTAGCAATCGAGTGACTAAGGAAATGCAGTCTCGGGGTTATAAAATTATCCCAGTCAATCCCAAGGCAGCAGGTGGTGAAATCTTGGGTGAAAAGGTTTATGCTAGCCTAGCTGAGATTCCTTTTCCTGTAGATATTGTTAATGTTTACCGTCGCAGTGAGTTTCTGCCAGATGTGGCGCGTGATTTTCTCAAAGCTGATGCCAAGATTTTTTGGGCACAGCTAGGACTTGAAAGTCTAGAAGCGGAAGAAATCTTGCGTGCTGGTGGATGTGATGATATCGTGATGAATCGTTGTATCAAGAGAGAACATACACGCTTGATTGAGGAAGCATAAGAAAAAGGTAGCTGGTGGGCTACCTTTTGTGTTATGTGACTATTAGTCCGTCTCGCTCCGTTAGGTGCGAGACAAAACAACCACCCGCTATGCGGGTGCGCGTCGAAGGTTATACCAAAAAAACTCCGAACGCGATACAATAAA
>NZ_JBHMFR020000014.1:0-233 GCF_042436615.2 Streptococcus bovismuti
CAAATTTTCTTCCAAGACTGGACAACTAATGATGATACGTTTGATAAAGTGGTATCACCAACCATCGCAGGTTACACAGCGGATAAATCAGAAATCCCAGCTGTAAGTGGAGTTCAAGCGAAAGACCAAGACCGTGTTGAAACAGTCACTTATCGTAAGGATGCTCAAAAAGCTGTTATCCGTTATGTAAGCACTAACGGTAACCGCGTTCTCACAACAGATGAAGTGACAGG
>NZ_JBHMFR020000014.1:297-888 GCF_042436615.2 Streptococcus bovismuti
TACAAGTCAAATCAATGAATTCAAGAAACAAGGATATAACCTTGTCAGCGATGAATTCACAGCGGGTGGTGCTAAGGTTTATGACTATGATACAGCACGTGACCAAGTCTACACTGTAACCCTTTCAGAACGTGTTGAACCGGTTAACCCAGATAACCCAAATCCACAACCAAATACACCAGTTAATCCAGGACAACCAGATAGCCCACGTTGGCCAGGAACCGTTGAAAACTTGGATAACAAGGAAAGTGTTAGCCGTACCATCCATTATGTTTATGAAGATGGAAGTAAGGCTAAGGATGATGTGGTTGAAACACTGAACTTCAAACGTTGGAGCAATGTCAACTTGGTAACAGGTCATATTGACTTCCAAGACTGGACAACCAATGATGATACGTTTGATAAAGTGGTATCACCAACCATCGCAGGTTACACAGCGGATAAATCAGAAATCCCAGCTGTAAGTGGAGTGAAGGCTAAAGACCAAGACCGTGTTGAAACAGTCACTTATCGTAAGGATGCTCAAAAAGCTGTTATCCGTTATGTAAGCACTAACGGTAACCGCGTTCTCACAACAGATGAAGTGACAGG
>NZ_JBHMFR020000014.1:953-15484 GCF_042436615.2 Streptococcus bovismuti
AACAAGTCAAATCACAGAATTCAAGAAACAAGGCTATAACCTTGTCAGCGATGAATTCACAGCAGGTGGTGCGAAGGTTTATGACTACGATACAGCACGTGACCAAGTCTACACTGTAACCCTTTCAGAACGTGTTGAACCAGTTAACCCAGATAACCCAACTCCACAACCAAACACCCCAGTCAATCCAGGACAACCAGATAGCCCACGTTGGCCAGCTAGTGTCCATGATTTGGATAACAAGGAAAGTGTTAACCGTACCATCCATTACGTTTACGAAGATGGAAGCAAGGCTAAGGATGATGTGGTTGAAACACTGAACTTCAAACGTTGGAGTCGTATTAACCTAGTGACTGGTCAAATTTTCTTCCAAGACTGGACAACTAATGATGATACGTTTGATAAAGTGGTATCACCAACCATCGCAGGTTACACAGCGGATAAATCAGAAATCCCAGCTGTAAGTGGAGTGAAGGCTAAAGATCAAGACCGTGTTGAAACAGTTACTTATCGTAAGGATGCCCAAAAAGCTGTTATCCGTTATGTAAGTACTAACGGTAACCGTGTTCTCACAACAGATGAAGTGACAGGTAAGTCAGGTGAAGCCATTGCCTACAGCACAACAAGTCAAATCACAGAATTCAAGAAACAAGGTTACAAGCTTGTTAGTGATGAATTCACAGCAGGTGGTGCGAAGGTTTATGACTACGATACAGCACGTGACCAAGTCTACACTGTAACCCTTTCAGAACGTATCGAACGTGTAACACCGAAAGATCCTAAACCACAACCCAACACCCCAGTCAATCCGGGACAACCAAATACACCAAATTGGCCAGGCACTGTTGAGAGAATGGAGAAATTGACTCAAACAATAAGTCGCCGTATTAACTTCCGTTACCTTAAAAATGGAAAAGCTGCATATGGAACAATTGATCAACATATCAGCTATGAAAGAAATGCTCTTGTGAATTTGGTATCTGGTGATATCCATTATGAACAATGGAAGATTACTGGAATTAAGAACCAAGATGTTGTAGCTCCAGTAGCATCTCAACCATCAGTTACGAATAATGGTGAATCAAGAGTTGCTAGATCATCTAGAAGCAGACGAGCTTTGTCAGAAGTAGCTCCAGTTTCAGAGAATCTTTTAGCTACACAAGTTCATAATTCTCAAGTGTCTCCATTAGGTTTAACTGTGACTGAAAATGGTGAGCGTTCTGTACGCCGTTCATCTAGAGGTAAGCGCGCTGCTGCAGCAAAACCAGATAGTTCAACTAATTCAGAAGCAAATTCATCCGTGAATGCAGTGTTCAAAGCTGTACGAACTCCTGTTACACCAAAATTTTATGCTACTGTAAATAAAGTAGGAACAATGGAGGTTAATCCAAATTCTCCTCAAGATACAGAAGTTAATGTTGACTTGAAAGAAATGGGACGTATTGTAGCAGTCAATAATAAAGGACAATATATCAATAAACAAGGAGAGGTTGTACAAAACATTGAAGACGCTCTCTATAAGTACTATGATAATGATCCAAACGATGCAACAAAAGCAGCAGAAACAAAAATTCCTGAAGCTCCAAAATTCCATGTATTAAATAATGAGCAACCAACTGTTTGGGGATATAATATTGTTGACAAGACAATCGAACCAAATGACGAATCTGATCCTGATCGCATCGGAAAAGATACCTTTGTAACATATAACGAAATTATTGATTCATTAACTAAGGAAACAAACCAAACGGTAAGCTTTACTGGTGCAGGTTCTGAAACTCCTAAAGATAATGTTCAAAATGACTTTGTCTTCAAGGGGTCATATAATGAAGCAACTAAAGAAACAACTTGGGAAAACAAGAACCATACCTATGGAACAGTTAAAGTACCAGTTGTGACAGGATATTTTGCTGATAAAGCAGAAGCTGGTGCTAAGACAGTTACGCCAGATTCACCAAAAGCAACAGATACAGTTACATATAAAGCTTTGGGTAAAATCATTCCAGTAGATGCTTCTGGAAATGTGATTGCAAATGCTCCTCAACCACAATACCTGAATGATGCAAATGATCCTCGTAAAGCTGGAGAAACAGCAGTACCTGAAATTGTAGGCTACAAACCAGAGCGTACAAGTGTTACACCTGAAAATCCAGGTGAAGATACAAAGGTAACTTACGTCAAGACAGATCAAGTTGCAGTAGTTCGTTATATAGATATGGATAATAAGGATGAGGTCGTTCATACAGACAATATTACTGGTAAATCTGGAGAAAAGATTGCCTATACGACAGAAACTGTTTTGAAATCGTTGATTGAAAAAGGGTACTTATTGAAGGAAGATGGTTTCCCTACAGATGCAACTTTTGATACAGATGAAACAAAAGTTCAAGAATATACAGTTCTATTGAAACATAAGATTACTGTTAAAAAAGATACTCCAAAACTTGTGGAAAGAACGATTCATTATGTATTTGCAGATGGTACAAAAGCAAGTGAAGATCATCATGATCAAGTAAGCTTTTCACGTATGTTAAGTATCGATAATGTAACAGGTAAGGCTACAAGTACATCTTGGGTTTCTGAAGATGGAGTGACAAGTTTTGACGAAGTGGTATCTCCAAGTATTGCAGGATATAATCCTGATCTTGCTAAAGTGGCTGCGGTTCAAGGAATTACAGCAGAAACTGGAAATCAGGTTGTAACTGTAACTTATAGAAATGTTCAACCAATTCCACAAGTTACCCCAACTCCAATTCCGACTCCAACCCCAACTCCACAAGTTACGCCGGATCCAGTACCGACCCCAACTCCGGTTCCAACTCCAACCCCGGTACCGACCCCAACTCCAATTCCGACTCCAACCCCAACTCCACAAGTTACGCCAACTCCAGTTCCAACCTCTACCCCAGCTCCAAAAGTGCCATCAGCAGTTCCAACTCCAAACTCAGCTCCAAAAGAGGAGGAAAAAGAGCTTCCAAAAACTGCGGGTCACTCTTCTGGTATGGCTCAAGTTCTAGGAGTACTTGGCCTATTTACTGGATTCAGTTTAGTTGGAAAAGCAAAACGAGATGAATAAAATCAAAATAAAACTCTAGACAACAAAATATTGGAAGTGTAGTGTTTTAGGGAGTGAGAATGTATGTCAATACAGCATCAATTCCACTCCCTTTTTTATCATAAAAAGTTAGAGAGAAAATATATGTATTCAAGAGTAAAACGGAATCAAATGAATAAGGTAAACAAGTATTCCATTAGAAAATCAAGTTTTGGTGCAGTATCTGTTGCTGTAGCTGCCTTGATGGTTTTTGGTACTTATTCAAATGTGAGTGCAGATGAACAGAAAGTAGATTCACATCGCACTGAAAAAGAAGAACAAAAAGTCTCTGAAAAACCAGAAGAGACCAAGCAAGAGAAATCTGAGGAAAAAATAGCAGAATTGCCTTCCGCTCTTCAAACTCCAGTTTTGGAAAAAGAAGAATTAGATGTCAATGCCCTTCTAAAGAAAGAAGCAGAATCTAAAGTGGCAGCTGAGACAAAAAATGCTGACTCAAAAGAATTAACTTCTAAAGAAGTAAAACCTAGCGAAGAAAAAACTACTTCACCTGCTTCAAGTGAAAAGGTAAATGAAGAAAAATCAGTCGAAAAAACTACTCTGGATCAGGTTGTATCAGAAGCAGAAGTTTTAAATCAAGTCGCTTTACGTTATTCTCAAGAAGCAGAACGTAAAGCTGAAGAAAAAGCCTTGGTTCAAGAAGCTGTTAAGGCAGCAACAATTCAGATTTCACAATCAAAAGCCTTATTAAAAGATTCATCTGTTAGTGCAGAAAATCTTAAGACTCAATTAAATCAACTGTATTCAGCTATCGAAACAGTGTATACTGAGTTGCAACGTGCAGGACATGGCAAGAAAATTAGCGCTAGTCTATCGCCAATTCAAACACAAGATGTAGCTATCGATAATGGAAATATTATTGCCAATGGTACAATCGACATGGCGGACCGTGTGACTTCAACAGGTATTGCTGATTATCGTTTCCAATTAAAATTTAAAAATGGTGCCTATCATAAGGGGGATATCTTCACAATTGGCTTGAAGGAATTGCCACAAGATAATAATCTCCCTCAAAAATTGGTTGCTGAAGGTAAAGTTTTTGCAGAACGTGTGAGTCTGGTTCAGAAAAATGATAATGCCAAAGCTGGAAGCCTTTCATATTGGGCTTCACGTGGAGACCGTGACGTTGCTCTGGACACAAAAGAATCATGGGATTTAGTTGACAAAGGAAGTCATATTGAAGCAACTTACCGTTTCACTGATGAAATTGAACGTCTAGATGATGTTACTTTTGAACTTCAATACAGAGGTGGAATTCGTTATCCTCGAGTGAATGTGGATAAGTCTGTAACTGGTGTTATCTCAGTTAATGGTCAAAATGTAGTCACTAAGAATTACACTGTGATTAAAACAGACATCGGAGCACCTAAAGTTTATGATACTCCAGCTACAGCTAACTTCACAGGTGATGTTACGTTGGATGATGATGGTAGTATCAAGACATATAACAGCACTCTTCGTATCGGGACATGGAAATCAAACTTTAGTGCAGGGACTCGTTTCACCGTTCGAATCAATGATACAGAATTCAATAAGTTTGCTACTGTCGGTGAATTTATTGAACGTGGTGCCCACAATGTCGAAATGATAAATACTAGCCCTGATACATCAAGAACAAGGGTAAATCGTCATAATGTTATTTTGGAGGCGCCTCGTGAAGAACCAGGTCAACATGCAAAATTTAAGATTCTTAAGGCTGCTGATAATGAATTAACCTTTGAACTCGTTTCTGGAAAGATGTTGGCTGGAAGAACCTATGTATTACGTACAAAAGACTTTGGAGTTGACCGTGTTCCGACAAGTCACACAGTTAATTATCTGAATGAAGCTAGAAATGGTTTTAAATCAAATATTCCAGGGACATTGACAGTTGTTGATGCCAAAGGTAAAAATCTTACAGACCAATACGAACAAGCTGCTGATTCTGACTGGAAAATTGCCAACCCAGATATGGTTAAAACAGATGGACGCCTTGTCTATGGAGATGTAGCGGTTCGCTTTGTTGATACTCAAGGAAAAATGCTCCTTCCTGCCATTGCAGCGGTGGAAAATGGAGGTATCCTTCAAGACAAATTTACTACTGTAAGACCATCTACCAAAATTGATACTAGCTATGTAGCTACTTTAGAGAGAAATACAACTGAGACAGAAGTTCAAGAAAACAAAGGAATTCAAACAACATCTATCACAGCACCTTATTTATTGCATTCACCAAATGGTAAATATTATGTCTTCAAAGAGTACGCACAAAATGATCGTTTTTATAGTAATACGAAGATATCTGGTACGATTACACGAGCTCAAGCTAACGTGGTAGCTGTGTACGAAGAAGCTAAATTTGGTAAAGTTGATATTCAATATCGTGATAAAACAAGTCAAGCTATTTTAGAAACATTCAATACACCACATGATAAGAGCACAAAACTCATTAACTTGTTGGGGAATAATTATGATGTGACTGCTAAAGTTCCTGAACGCTTCGAAAAAGATGGTGTGGTATATGTCTTGTCGCAAACACCTGCTAATAGTAAGGGACATTTGACACAGGCTGATATCCATGTTGTTTATGATTATCTTGCTCAACAAAAGGCGCATGTTAAATACCTTAATCAAACAGAAACAAGTCCTAAAGTTTTAGGAAATGTGGATAGTGTTGTTGGTCTTCCAGGTGAAACAATTGCTTATAATTCAAAAAATCGTATTAATCAATACCTAAAACAAGGATATGAATTAGTACATGATGGTTTTGCAAATGCTAATGATAAACGCTTTGACAGTGAAAAACAAACTGATCAAGTATTCTCAGTTCAATTAATCGAAAAAGTTGTGACTGTCACAGCAGATGATCCGAAACCAATTGCTGGAAATCCATTAGTAGCAGGAGACGCATTGACACCTGTTTGGCCTAAATCTGTTGAAAACTTAGATACACTAAGAAAAATGACCAAGCAGACGATTCACTACAAGTATCAAAAAAATGGTAAACAAGCTTTCAAAGATGTAGTTCGTTCTGTAGTTTTTGAAAGAGTGGCGAGAGTTAACCTCGTTACTGGTGCAGTTATTTATGATAATTGGAAAATCACAAGAATTGATGATAAACCAGTAGCGTCAGTGGATACGACTGTTCATAAACCAAATGTCACTCCACAAGGAGTAACAACTATTGCAGCAACTCCTTCTAGTCTAGGGAATGGAATTTCTATCAAACCAGTTTTGACTGTTCCGAATCCAGTTGTTGCATCATCACCAATTGTTGCAAAACCCGTTGTACCGGTCAAGCCAGTAACACCGGTTAAACCAGCAGTGTCAACTCCGGCCAAGCCAGCGCCTGTCGTTAAACCAAAACCGGTAGCACCAGTAACACCTGTCAAACCAGTAGTTTCGACACCAGTAACTCCAGCGCCTGTTGCCACACCACAACCAGTTGCTCCAGTGAAACCAGTAGCACCTGCACCGGTAACACCTGTTAAACCAGTAGTATCTACTCCAGCTACACCAACACCAGCTGTGCAACCAAAGCCGGTAGCGACTACTGATTCAAAACCTAGCTTAACTCCAGCTGAAGCCTTGGCTGCAATTAAACCAACAGATTTTTCTTCACAAACATCTGTTAATAAGAAAACAGAGACAACACCTGTTCCTGGTGGAACGGCTACGACTACAACTACAACGACAACCACTGTTACCTCAAATGCGGCAACAGCAGGTCCAACAACACCGATTGTCACTATCACGACAAATGAGACCGAAACTCATTCAGAGGTGACAAGTGTCATTCATACTGGTACTACCAGCCACACGCATGTAGTCGGAGTTGTTACAAAACCAAATGTAGTTGTTACTCATCCAAAACCAAGTGTTCAGCCTAAACCGCATTTAACGAGACCTCATCATGGACCAGTACACCATGTTCCTTCACGTCCAGGTAAACAAGTTAAACCAATTAGAACTGGACCAGGAACTCGTGGTCATGCTAGAAGACATCGCTAAATATAAAGTGTTAATACTGATTTAACTAGTAGGATAGTATAATCTAAATAAAATAGAGTTTATAAAAATGAGTAACTTAATATAAAAGTTGCTCATTTTTTGATAATAAAATGAATTTAGTAATTTTCTGGATTAGTAAATTATTTTTACAAAAATATAACAAATCTTATAAACAATATATTATATATCGAAAGGGTTTGCATATAAGGAAATAAAAGAATATAATATATACAAGAAGTAATTTTATAATTTGAAGCAAGGAGTTCTTAATGTTTTTTAATCGAAAAGGAATCAATCAAAAGAATTGGAGAATGATAAAGAAAGGGAAGCACTTTCTTTTTGGGTGCACTCTTTTTTTGGCTACAGGAGCAGTGATGATACAGAATACAAATCTGATTCATGCTGATGAAAAGGTTGTATCTATGAGTGATTCCACTAAAGTTAAAGAAGAGGAACTGAATAGTAAAAAGAGTCTAAACGATGTGGAAAATGATTCACAGGTAGAAAATCATGTTAAAGAATCAGATAAGATTTCTGAAAATGTGCAAGAAGATAAAAGTGATGAAAAGGTTGTAGAAAATACAGTCAAAACTGTGGATAAAACTGCTTTAAATGAATTAATTGAAAAGATTAAGAATATTAATTTACAGACTAAAACAGTTAAATCAGTTGAAAATCTTAATCTCTCTTTGTCGCATGCGCAAGCAATTTTGGATAAGGAAACTGCTAGTCAAACAGAGATAGATAAAGAAGTTCAAGTTTTGTCTAATTCATTTGCTCAACTGGAAGAGAAAAATAACGATATAGAAACAAAAGAAAAGCAAGCAGACAAAGAAAATGATAGTGATGAAAAGAAAAAACCTTTAACAGAAAAGATCGCTAAGGTTCAGGATATTGTCTCAGAAATTAACCAACTGGCAGGAGAAATCAGTTATGAATTCAGTGAATCTGAAAGCAAATCTCTTCAAGTATTTGCAGATTTATCTGAGGGAAAAGCCACTGAGAGTGAAGTTGATGGTGCTCTAAATGAAGCGAAGAGCCTCCGCAACAAAGTAGCTAATAGAGTAACTCGAGCACAATCTGGGAAACGTGATCCACGGAATGGAAAACCAATTGATGGTAAGGGAGAGAGTGGGTTTAGAGCTATTTGGATATCGTCAATTGCTAACAAATACGAGGGTAGTAATGCGTTAGTAAACGAAAATAAAAAAGAATTAACTTTTTATAATTCAGATACTCTATTCTCGGTAATGACAGCATATGGTAAAAGAGGAAATGGAGAGCCATTAGTAAGATATCCGAATGGCCCTAAACGTGGAGAGGAAGATCCTACTCCGTATTATGTAAAAAGAGTAGGAGTTATAAGTGGTCTTAATCAAGTTAAAGGTTTAAAACTACGTGTAGCTTATAAAAATTTCCAAACAGGAAAGAAAGAAGAAGTAGATATTGCTGCTAACTATTGGAATGTAAATAATCCTGAAGTGCAAATGGCTCTTGTTGGAACTATAGGTGATGGTGGAAATGTAACACCAGGTACTTATCATATTACAATTGGAGCAAATGGGACACATAAACAAAATACAATTACCTATACTTTGACTATCAAACCTCAAAGTGAACGTAATACTGTTAGAGATTTAACGCCAACTTATGTGGATGATGTCCGTCATTTAACGGAAACAGAAAAAAATGCTTTGATTGAAAAATTTAAAGCAGAGCATCCAAATGTGGTTAATCGTGCGAATCATATCGACTTTGACCATGCTGAGGTATCAGCTGATGGTGCAACAATGACGATTCATTTTAAAGATGGATTCAACCCTAAAACCATTCAAACAAATGCGACAAATGATGTAGAAGCGAAACATTCCAGTTTGACTGCTTATTTTGGGGATTCAAAAGAATTATATACGAATCCAAGGGAATTAGTACGATCAAAAACAGGACATGAAGTACCAACAACGGCTCAGGTAACGTATAAAACACCATTTAACTTGCAAGAAGCAGGGACAAGAAATGTTGTTGTCACAACAACTTATGAAAATGGAGTAACAAAAGATGTAACAACTCCTTATACAGTTTTAGATTTTCTAGGAAAACAAGATAAAAAAATTAATCAGAATCAGTCTGGACAACTAGGAGATGCTAGAAATTACGTAACTGTCTCAGATAATTCAGCAGTTCCAGGAGAATTAACAGTTCGTTGGAAAGGTGGCTCTTCTACTGTCGATACCTCTGCTGCAGGTGTACAACATAAAGAAATCGAAATTCTTCGTGGTAGCCATTTAATGAAAACTGTGAATGTTCCAGTTGAGATTGTAGATAATATCAAACCGACCATTACTGCACCAGATAATATTACATTGACGAGATTAGAAGGACTTCCAAGTGAAATTAATATTCACGCTCAAGATAATGATAAAGGAGTAGGACTTAAGGATGGAAATGCTGTTACTGTAGAAAATCTTCCTGCACCGTTAACGTATAATGCAGCAAAATCTAAAATTGAAATCAATGGTGTTATTCCAAATAATTTCCAACTTGGTAAATCAAGTATTCAAGTGACTGTTAAAGCGGTTGATAAAAAAGAAAATACTGCGACTAAAAATATTACTTTCCATATTCAATCTCAAACACAAAAATATACAGCAGTTGCTAATTCTCAAATTCAAGAAGTGAGTTATGGGGAAGCGCCTGATGCAGGAACAAGTATTCAAAAAAATGGGCTGCCAACAGGTACAAGATACGGATGGGCAACACAACCTAATACGGCAACAGGCCCTGGGGATCAAACCGAAGTCGTAACTGTAACCTATCCAGATGGCTCAACAGATACAGTACCTGTAACCGTGAAAGTCCGTAAACTAAGTGATGAACATATACCAACTGGAAAGACAATTACTGTGAATCAAAATGATCCAGTAACGAATGATAGATTAAAAGCAGCAGTAACAGTGGATAATGGTGGAACTAGAAAAGTCAAGTCAGTTACTGCAGCGCCTATAAGCACTGTGCATGCAGGCTCACAAACCATAAAAGCGACAGTAACTTATCTGGATAATACCACTGATCCAGTTGATATTCCTCTAGAAGTAAAAGACGTAATTGCTCCAACAATTCAAACACCAACAGAAGGTCAAACATGGGAAATCACAGCATTAGATAAGACATTGCCACCTATTAAAGTAGCAGTTGCTGATAATCCTGGAGGAAGTGGAATAAAGAGTATTGTTCCAATGAACTTACCAAGTTTCTTGAAGTATGATAAAGCGACAAGTAGCATCGTTTTCCAAGATGGAGAACGTGAAGTTCCAAAATTGTCTGGAAGAACTCGAACTACAAGAAATATAACATTACGTGTGGAAGATAATGCAGGAAATAGTAGTGAACGAACATTTAGTATTACTCACATGCCTATGGCTGAAAAGTATAATCCACAAGTGAATGCAACGATTCAAGAAGTGAGCCATGGTGAAACTCCTAATCCGAAAACAAGTGTGAATACAGCAGGATTACCGACTGATGCTCAATATACATGGAAATCTGCACCAGATACGAATAGACCTGGAAATAAAACAGGAGTCGTGAAAGTTACTTATCCAGACGATTCAGTAGATGAAGTAACGGTTACTGTAAAAGTTCGTAAGCTAAGTGATGAGTATGAACCTACAGCTACAAAAATTGTCAAAAATCAAAACGATACTGTCTCAGAACAAGACTTAAAATCTGCTGTGACAATTAATAAAAACGGTAATAGTAAGGTGAAAACTGTTACTCCTATTGGGAAAATTAGTACTGCTGAGACAGGAAACAAAGAAATTTCTGCAACGGTAACCTATCTTGATGATACAAGGGATACGATAAAAATTCCTTTAGAAGTAAAAGATGTGACGGCTCCAACGATTCAAACACCAGCGAATGGTCAGAATATCGATTTAATTGCATTAGATAAGACTTTCTCTCCAATACAAGTAACATCTAATGACAACGCAGGAGGAAGTGGTGTTCAATCAACAACGGTAACAGACTTACCAGATTTCTTAACATATGATGATGCGACTAAAACCATTAAGTTTAAAGCGGATACCCAAGAAGTTCCAAAATTACCAGTCGGGACAGATTCTCAAACACATACAGCTACAATTCGAGTGACAGATAATGCGAATAATAGTAGTACTTCACAATTAACGTTTACTGTGAAATCAATGACTACAAAATACGAATCAACTCCAAATCCAGACAAACAAACAGTAAGTTATGGGAATACGCCTGATGCAGGAACAAGTATAAATAAAACGAACTTACCAGAAGGAACAACTTACGCTTGGAAGACAAAACCAGTTACGACAGATGGGCCTGGAGAAAAAGACGGTGTAGTAGAAGTAACCTATAAAGATGGTTCGAAAGATACAGTAGATGTAAAAGTTACAGTAAAAGAATTAAGTTCAGAATATGAAGTAACTGGAGCACCAATTGAAGTAAATCAAAATGATCCAATTTCTAACGATGACTTAAAAGCGAAAGTAACCGCAACTTCAACAGTAGGAAATGCGAATGGAACAGATAAGATTTCATCTGTAGAACCTAAGTCGCAAATTACTACAACTAACTATGGTGACCAAAACATTACTGCTACTGTAACTTTCAAAGATGGAACGACTAAAGAAGTGACCATTCCATTGAAAGTTAAAGACGTAACGAAACCGACTATCCAAACACCAGCAGAAAATACAAACTGGGAAATGACCGCATTAGATAAAGCTTTACCAAATATGGAGGTGAGAGCGGAAGATAATGCGAACGGAAGTGGAATTAAAAACGTTACTGTGACAGGCTTGCCTGATTACCTAGAGTATGATAGTACAACTAACACTATTAAATTCAAATCAGGAAAACAAACAGTAGAAAAACTAGCTGAGAATACACCAAGTCAAGAATTTACTTTAAACATTCGAGCAGAAGACAAAGCAGGAAATGTCAGCGAAAGAACTGCGAAAATCACTGTATCTTCAATGAGTACCAAGAATACTCCAACGCCAATTTCACAAAATACAAGTTATGGACAAGTGCCAGATCCTAATAAAAGTGTAGATAAAGCAGGCTTGCCAGATGGAACAAAGGTAACATGGAAGACACCCCCTGTAGTAAATACACCAGGCGCAACAACTGGGGAAGTAGAAATCACTTATCCAGATGGCTCAAAAGATGTAGTGACAGTAAATGTAACGGTTAGAAAAGTAAGTGAAGATTTTACAGCAATTGGAACACAAATTGAAGTAAATCAAAATGTATCAGTTACTCCAGAAATGTTAAAAGGAGCAGTAACTGCGACAAATGCGCAAGGTGAGAATGGAAATTCTAAAATTGCAACCGTGGAATCCAAAACACCAATTAACACTGAGGCGTATGGAGACCAAACAATACAAGCAAAAGTAACATATATTGATGGTTCAGAACAAGACGTTACAATTCCATTGAAAGTAAAAGATGTTACGGATCCAACAATTCAAACACCAGCAGAAAATACAAACTGGGAAATGACGACTTTAGATAAAACATTGCCTCCTATGAAGATTGAGGCAAAAGATAATGTAAATGGTAGTGGAATTGCTACTATTGAAGTGAGAAATATGCCTTCATTCTTAACATTTGATCAAGCTTCTGGAACAATTGTGTTCAAAGAGGGTGTTAGAGAAGTACCGAGAATTGATTCTGATAATGTAATGCATGGTGTAACGATAGTAGCTAGAGATAAAGCTGGGAATTCGACATCAATCTTAGTAAATATTACAGTTTGGTCAATGCGTGGAAAATACACACCAAGAGCAATAGCGCAAGAAGTGGACAATGGTCACGTGCCAGATCCAGAAACAAGTGTAAACAAAACAGGCTTACCAGATGGAACAACAGTCACATGGAAGACAACGCCAGATGTAAGTACACCAGGAAGTCATCCGGGAGTAGCGTTAGTTCATTATCCAGATGGAACGGAAGATGAAGTCGAAGTACCAGTAACGGTAAAAGAACAAAAAGAAACGTTTAACCCAACGGCAAAAGAACCGAACCAAACTGTACGTCATAACGAAGTACCAGATCCAGAGAAAAGTATTAATACAAACGACTTACCAGCAGGAACAAACTATAGCTGGTCAGAACAACCAGATACAAGTAAACCAGGAAGTAAGACAGGCAAAGTATTAATCACCTACCCAGACCATAGTACGGAAGAAGTGACGGTAACGGTAAACGTAACGCCGCAAAAAGATGAATACACACCAACTGGAATCCCTCAAGAAGTGGACAATGGACACGTACCAGATCCAGAAACAAGTGTAAACAAAACCGGCTTACCAGAAGGTACAACTGTTACATGGAAGACAAGACCAGATGTAAGCACACCAGGCAGTCATCCAGGAGTAGCGTTAGTTCATTATCCAGATGGAACGGAAGATGAAGTAGAAGTACCTGTCACAGTTAAGAAACAAAGTGACACGTTCGCACCTACGGCAAAAGAGCCGAACCAAACGGTTCGTCACAACGAAGTACCAGATCCAGAGAAAAGTATTAATACAAATGACTTACCAGCAGGAACAAACTATAGCTGGTCAGAACAACCAGATACAAGTAAACCAGGAAGTAAGACAGGCAAAGTATTAATCACCTACCCAGACCATAGTACGGAAGAAGTGACGGTAACGGTAAACGTAACGCCACAAAAAGATGAATACACACCAACTGGAATCCCTCAAGAAGTGGACAATGGACACGTACCAGATCCAGAAACAAGTGTAAACAAAACAGGCTTACCAGAAGGAACAACTGTTACATGGAAGACAAGGCCAGATGTAAGCACACCAGGCAGTCATCCAGGAGTAGCGTTAGTTCATTATCCAGATGGAACGGAAGATGAAGTAGAAGTACCTGTCACAGTTAAGAAACAAAGTGACACGTTCGCACCTACGGCAAAAGAGCCGAACCAAACGGTTCGTCACAACGAAGTACCAGATCCAGAGAAAAGTATTAATACAAATGACTTACCAAAAGGGACAACTTATACATGGTCAGAACAACCAGATACAAGTAAACCAGGAAGTAAGACAGGAAAAGTATTAATCACATACCCAGATAAGAGTACGGAAGAAGTGACAGTAACAGTCGAAGTAACGCCACAAAAAGATGAATACAACCCAACTGGAATCGCGCAAGAAGTGGACAATGGTCATGTGCCAGATCCAGAAACAAGTGTAAACAAAACCGGCTTACCAGAAGGAACAACTGTTACATGGAAGACAAGGCCAGATGTAAGCACACCAGGCAGTCATCCAGGAGTAGCGTTAGTTCATTATCCAGATGGAACGGAAGATGAAGTCGAAGTACCAGTAAGGGTAAAAGAACAAAAAGAAACGTTTAACCCAACGGCAAAAGAACC